>NZ_BAAHAP010000032.1:0-62650 GCF_054777495.1 Echinicola sediminis
TTAGCAAACCATCTCTCACAGAATGCACAGAATCCCACAGAAAAGATTTTTAATTCCGTGTAATTCTGTGGAATCCGTGAGAAATAAATTTACTGGTGTAATTACAGATAATCGTATACTTTTAAAAAGAGAAATCCGCCTTTCATCCCCCGCCCTACATTCTTTCGTTTAATTTTTATTAATTTGGAAAATCAAAAGAAATTGAAATAAAATGAGATTAATCAACCTAAGACCATTTCCCCTATTTTCGCTGCTACTTAGTGTCACCCTTGCCTTCAATTGCCTGGCCCAGCAAACCGGCAAAAAACCTAATATCATAATTATCCTCGCCGATGACCTTGGCTATTCCGATGTCGGCTTCAATGGCTCCAAGGACATTCCTACGCCAAACATAGACCGCATAGCCCAAAATGGCACCAAGTTCACCAATGGCTATGTAAGCTTTGCGGTTTGTGGTCCCAGTCGTGCCGGCCTGATCACCGGAAGGTATCAGGGGCGATTCGGCTTTAGCCGCAATCCCCTGTTTGCTCCGAACGATCCCAACCAAGGCCTTCCTTTGAGTGAAGAAACCATGGCATCTGCTCTGGAAAGAGGAGGTTATAAAAGCATGGCATTGGGAAAATGGCACCTTGGCGCCCATAAAACACAAAGACCCTTGGAAAGGGGATTCACTGAGTTTTATGGTTTTCTGACCGGAGGCCACCATTATTTACCGGAGAAGCTTACCTTAAATGACATTTCAGAGGTAAATTCCCAATACGCCGCATACAGCACCAAGTTGTTGAAAAACAATTCAAGGGTTGAGCTCAATGAATACCTGACCGATGCGCTGTCAAGGGAGGCAGCAGAGTTTATCGAGCGCTCCAAAGACGATCCCTTTTTCATTTACCTGGCCTACAACGCCCCGCACACGCCCCTTGAGGCCACGGAAAAATACCTCTCCCGCTTTGATCACATCAAGGACAAAAAAAGAAAAACCTACGCTGCCATGGTAAGTGCCATGGATGACGGTGTGGGACAAGTACTGGACAAACTGGAAGAGCTCGACATCAATGATAACACGCTGGTATTTTTCCTATCTGACAATGGTGGCCCTGAGCCTCATAACGGTTCTGACAACGGCCCCTTGCGGGGAGAGAAAGGCTGGCTTTGGGAAGGAGGGATTCGGGTACCTTTTGCTGTACAATGGCCCGGTACCATTCCCGCTGGTCAAACCTATGAGCACCCTGTCATTTCTTTGGATATCTTTGCCACAGCGGCTGCACTGGCAGATATCAAACCAAAAAATGAACTCGATGGCAAGAACTTAGTCCCTTATCTTACGGGCAATAAAAGGAAGGCGCCTCACAAAGAACTTTATTGGAGAAATCATAACCGGAAGGCCTACGCACTCCGTAAAGGTGATTATAAGCTGGTAAACGTGGACGGAAAACAGGAGTTGCTTTTCAATGTCTCCGCGGATATCGGAGAGACCAACCCATTAACAGATCCCAAAAAATCCAAACCCTTTTACAAAAAGGTTAACCAATGGATACAAACCTTGATGGACCCGGTTTTCTTGGGATTAAGCCAAGGTAAAGAATATAATGAGCAGCATCCAGACCGTTTTGATCTGGAAAAATACTAAAGCTTGCATCAAATAAATCGACCAAGCTGGAGCTGGCTCCTACTTGGTCGATTTGTTTTAATCCTTTTGCCCGTCAGTTATTTTCCCCAAAAAGTGAACTCGTTGAAATTGGCTTCACTGCCTCCACCGATGGAAGAAATCCCCACTATTCGCACATAACGATATTTTGATCCATTTTCCTGGATACTTTGCTTAAAGGACTTTTGGGTATTTCCATTTACATCAAGCAGCTTGACCCATCCCTTTGCAGCGGCTTCTTCTTCCCACTCTTCCAGGGAGATATCGTCTATATCAGTAGTCGTTGCATTCGCCAGATCATTGGTCGCCCAGATCTGGTAATTTCCAGGACTACGCTCTCCACAGCATTCTGGCCGCTCATCCAGTCCGAACCTGGAAACAGCTTGGGCAGACCCCAAATCAAAACTCATTACCCAAGGGTATTTGTCTGCCGGGTCATCGCAGCTGTGCCAGTAACCCGTGCTTACCGAACCATCAAACAACCTTTCATAGGAGGAGCCATAGCAACCGCCCGATGCATCTCCTGGTAAACGCAAAGCAGCTATCTTTGATTTGTCCAACATGAACTCATCAGGAAAAGAGGACTGGGTCGGATTGGCCTCAAAATCTTCAATGGCAGTTATAGTGGGACGGTAGGTACTTTTCAATGACAACATCCCTCCCCTTTTATAATCTTCCAAGGTAGTCTGTGTTACTTCATTGGGAATTGCCAATTCCTGCATGTTTCCCTCCACGTCCTCATAGGTCAACCTGGTTTCCAAAATACTTTCAGAAGCTGAAGCCCAATGTATAAGGGCTTTGTCCGCATAAGCCTCTATTTTGGCTATTCCCCTATTGATCAGACCGGACTTGTATTTCTCTCCATACACCCTGGCCGGCACCTCCACCCTGACAGACTGATTTTCATTTTCATCCATCAGAAACAGTCCAAAGGTATACTCCCCTTCATCCAGATCAAGATCAAAGGAAATTGTATCCTTTCCGCTTTTGCTGCGGCTGACCTCAAATTCATGAAAGACAGTCTCATCATTGGTTTTCAGGATTCCTTTTGAAATTTTGGGGTCAGCATTGATGGCCACCCAAAAACGAAGTTTGTTATAGCCTTCCCCTATCAATACCGAATCCGCCTTCCCGACATACACCGTCTCTCCTTCCAAAACAAATTCGTTATAGGTTTCTTTGGTAGTTTCGCAGGACAAGATCAAAAGGATAGTCATGCAGAAACAAGACCATATTGTGAACTTAAATTTTTCTATTCTTTTCATAATCATTCTACGATTTGTCCCCAAAAATTCAATTCCATGATGTGCATAAATTTGCCCGTAGACCAGGATTCTTTATTGACGAACCTGATATACCGAACAGCAGGTGCATCTATGGGGAATTCAAACTCTTCTCCTCTTGCTGCCTGGGCTTGATCTTCTGCACTGTTACTTCCCAAAGGTCCTCCGGATGGTTTCAGCACTTCACCATCTTCCACCAGTTTTGCCCAGCCATCAAATGAAGTCCCATTATCCGCAGGAATTTCATCAATTCCCCACACATCAAAATGCCTTGGATTGCCATGGGTAAACTCCCATCCTCCCCTTCTTTGCCAAAACTTAAACCTGCTCAACTTAGCTTTTACCCCGAGGTCCATGGTAAACATATGGTATCCTTCGGAATAGGGGGGCACAATGGCACCGGGATTACCCTGGGCAGTATGAAAACCCGAACCATCTATTGATCCATTCCACATATTGGACTTGATCCATCCAAAAGCATCCCGCTCGTCGCCGTCCAGAAACACATCTCCAAAGTTTTCTATGCTAAGAAAAACTTCCTCCAGCGGTGTGATTTCCTTTTCAAACGTCTCGGTTTTATTATCCCACCTGTCTATTGCGGCCACTCCGAAGTTCATTGCCGAAGGAGGAAAGCCCCTGAAAGTATGATAGTTCCTTTGATCATCGCTGATAAAGGCAGATTGACTGTAAATAAGGTTTCCGCTTTCATCCGAAGCATATAGTAATATTTCTGCTGCAACTTTTTCCTCATTGTTGTACCGTAACCTTACTCCTCCAAAGTCCTCGCTCAATTGGAAGCTGGAGTAAAGTTTGTCTATCGGGGCAGTTTCCGGAGTAATACTTACCGAAACAGGTGCCGATTTATTATTGCTTCTGTCCACGACGACGAGATCAACCTCCTGGGGCTTTACCTCCCTGAGACCTTCTACCGTCACATAGTTTTTGAATATGGAAGATTTAGCGGTCACTTCTTTCCCATTATCCAAATGATAAGTAGCCTCGATCATAAGCGCATCTTCATCTTTTGGTATCTCATACGCTATTTTAGCCCCCCCGGGGAGATTGGTCACCACCACTTCGGTAATGGTCCCGGGAGGAATCGAATCACCTATCAAAGGTCCCCTGTCTTCTTCCTCACAGGAAGAAAACGCCAGTCCAAAACACAGTAGGATATGATATGCTTTTATATTTTTCATTTCAGTCATTTTTAGGTCCATAATTGATCGGTTACCAGCCAGGGTTCTGCACCAGGTTGGAGTTGGCTATCAGGTCTTCTTCTGCTATCGGCCAGAAATAATCCCTGTTCAAAAATTTGTAGGTACCCACTGTAATCACATTATAGTAAGTGTCTGTAGTTTCCCCTTCTATATTCCAGGCCTTAATGTCACTGTTCAAAAACTCCGGTGCCCGCTTCCACCTTCTCAAGTCCCAAAACCTAACTCCTTCAAAAACCAGCTCTATCATCCGCTCGTCCTGAATAATTTCCCGCATTCCTTCTTTAGTCGTCGGTTTGTTCGGATCGGTGGAATGGTCCTGCCAAGATTGCAAGACACCTTCCAGTCCTGCCCGTTCCCGTACTTTATCCACCCATTCATAAGACATGGCAGGGCCGCTGGATTCATTTAGTGCCTCGGCATACATCAAGTAAAGATCTGCTAAACGGACGATGGGGAAGGGATATGACCTGGCTGTATATCCGGAACCGGAAGTTCGCTGCACATTTTCATAATAGACCATTTTTTTGGCCCAATACCCACTTTGGGACCATCTATTGGCATCCTGTCTTCCTGCCTTTTCTCCTTTTTTCCCTTCCACTATCAAGGCATTATCATCGTCTTTTACCCCATGGCCAAACCATACACCGCCATCAAAGCCCAATGAAGCATAGAATCTTGGTTCCCTGTTCAAATTCAACTTTGCCGTTTCGAAACCTACTTTTACATAATGCCTATGTGCCGCATCTGCCTCCGCCACTTTATACCGGTTGGCATAATCATAATTTTTATCTTCATCAATTGGCACTCCGTTTTGAGAATAAAACATCTCGGCAATTCTTAAAGGAGGTGACCACCACGATTGGGTGCTTTCCCTGTTTTCTGCGGTAAGGCCGGGAGCAATTTTTGCCTGTGCCCAACTTTGAAAGCCACCCGAAACCTGGCTGTTGGAAGCGCCCCAAATAATCTCTTCGTTCCATCTTTCTGTCATACTTCCTCTGATACTAAGTTTGGTGATGGTGGAATCTGACCATGCTGCTCCCCCCTGATCAAACTTGTACAAAACATGCCCCGCTTCATGGGCAAGGTCAATGGCCTCCTTACAGGCCTCAGCTGCCTTTGTCCACTTACCTTCGTCGTATGTACTGCTGATCAACTGGGTGCCGTCTTTGTCTTTGAAACTGCCATAATCATTATTCCCGTTGAACAGGGGACTTGCAGTCATTACCAAAACCCTGGCCTTTATGGACGCCGCAATGGGGGATGTCACCCTCCCCAATTCCAATCCAGTATCTTGAATTATCAAGGGGAGGCCTGCTATTGCTTCATCCAAAAGCTCTACGATATAGTTAGCCACATCATCTACAGGCTCTCTTTTTACCCTTACAGCTTCTACCCCACTGCTGACCTCTATATTCTCCCTGATGATGGGAATGGGGCCATACATCCGCAGTAAATAAAAGTGAAAATAGGCTTTTAAAAATTTGGCTTCCGCTTCCCACCGTCTTCTTTCATCCTCTGTAAGGTCAAAGGGCTTGTCCAGGTTCTCCAGGAAAATATTACAATCCCTCAAGGCAATGAACAGGTTTTTAACCGTACCTCTATTTCCCCAATAACCCAAATCAGGCGAAATAACGTTTTGACCTCCCCGGGATATTCTCCTGCTTGCCCAGTTTCTGGAAACATTGTCATTTACCGAAACCTCATCCCCTGCGGCCAAAGCCGGATTGGAAGTGCCGGCATAGGGCGGCAAATAGCCATATAGTGTGGCCAAAAACCTTAAGGCATTCTCCCTTGTTTCGAAAGCATCCTCTATTACGGCAATATTGTCAGGTACCACATCCAGGTAATCTCCACATCCTGTAACAGAGAAAAACAGGCTTATACTTGCTATGTATTTTATAATTCTATTTTTCATTTCTTTCTTCTCTTGATTAAAATCCAATATGAACCCCTAAATTCACCACGCGCTGCAGCGGATAATTCAACCCGTTACCTTTCAGCTCTGGATCCCACAGGTCAAACATGCTCCAGGTAAACAGGTTGGTACCTGTGGCATAAACCCTGAGATTGGTCATTCCCAACTTGTTCTTAGGTTTTTTAAGCAGGTTATAACCCAGTTCAAGCTGCTTAAGCCTCAAAAAAGAACCATTCCTTAACCACCAGGTACTTGTTTGGACATTATTTGAAATCACATTGGTAGATAGCCGTGGCCATAATGCATAGATATCCCTGTTTTCTTCGGACCAATGGCTGTCCGCATAGGCCTGGAGCATTCCGTTTTCACTCAGCACCCCTGAAGCTGAAGAACTTAGCCCTGCGGATTGTACTGAATTGATGAATGGTCCGGTAGTGATCGGATCGATGAAAAATGACACCCCGTCAAGCCCCTGAAAGAACACGTTGATATCAAACCGTTTGTAGCCTGCAGAAAAACCGAACCCATAGGTAATTTTTGGAATTTCAGGCTTCCCGATCGGTGCCTGGTCCAATTCGGTTATCACCCCGTCCTTATTGAGGTCTTTGTACTTGATGTCTCCTCCTCCATAATCTACTCCGGGGGTTCCAAACTGGGTCGGAGAGTTTACCGCTTCCTCATCATCTACAAAAAGTCGCTCGGCAATATAGCCCTGTCTTACCGATACATTATTGCCGATTCTTGATCGCCACGGAGCCCCTACTTCACTAAAATTGGGTTCTTCATAAACCAAAAACTCATTGTCCGAATAGGTAAAGGTCCCTCTTCCTATCACCCAAAAGTCGTTGGTAAAATAATGGTTGATATCAATGGATGCATCTATTCCCTTGGAGAGGACTTCTCCTACATTGGTCTTCAAAGCTGCCTGCAGTCCAAGGGTAGAAGGTATATCTGCCCTGTTTTGTAATATGCTGGTTCTTTTCTCTTTAAAGGCATCTACCCTAAACTGAACAGCATCATCGTATAGATTCAATTCCAAACCTAAATTGGCTTTTTCAGATTTCTCCCAGGTCACCATTGGATTGGCATAGCGGTTGATCGACACCCCGGGGATGAACTGATTAAGTTCTTTTCCAAAAGTTGCTCCGGCACCACCACTGCTTATGTTTACTTCCGACAGGTAGAAAAAGCGGTCATTTCTGGTATCGCCGATCCTATCATTTCCTACAAAACCATAAGAGCCTCTAAGTTTTAACCTACTGATCGTCGGAGACATATCGCTAAAAAACTGCTCATTTGAAATCAACCAGCCCAAGCCAAAGGAAGGGAAGAACCCATAGCGGTTGTTTCTGGCAAATCTTTCAGAACCATTGTATCCAAAATTAAACTCTGCGAAATACCTGTTGTCATAATCGTAATTGTACCTTCCGGAGATCCCTAAGTTTCTACTTGGAAGCGACAGCTGTACAGAGTTGGCGTTGCCATCCAAATAGTCACGGGCAATCATTACGACCAAACCTCCAACAGTATGTTTCTCAAATGACCGGTTATAATGCAGGGCCGATTCCATGTACAGAACAGAGTTGTTGGTACGTTCTCCCGGCAAAAGCTCCAAGGATTCGTTCCCGGACCCCAAAGCTGTTCTGACCAGTTTGTATTCTTCCGTAAAAGGGTCAAAAGTGGAAAGTCTATAGAAGTAAGGGGAATACCCTCGTTTGTTTTCGAAGAAAGAAGTAGTATTCACATTACCCAATATTCTTGCGCTCAAGCCTGGGGTAAAAGCATCCAACTTTTGCTTGAATTCCAGCTGAACCAGGGACAATTGGCGTCTTGTATCCCTGTAACCACGCTGTAATTCTGCATAGGGATTAAACCATACAGGAACAGAGCTGTCGTCCCCTCCGGATGCTGATTGCCCCCTTGGAGGCAAACCATTCCCGAAAAGGATATGTGGCACTCCCTCCAGGCTTGGATCAGGCTCGTAAACCGCCGGAAAACGCGTTGGACTTGTCCTTACTGCAGCATTGTAAATGGCATTCCCTCCCTGAAGCGGTCCACGGTAATCATCGATGGTCGAGTGCAAACGTACGATCATTTCCGTGTTTTTATGAAGATCAATGTTCACGTTGGAGCGCAAAAGGTATTTCTTCAGATCGATGCCATTGGTAAAATTATTGGACTTGTCCGCTTTCATCAGGCCGTTGTCCTTATTAAAGGAGCCCGCTACATAATACCTTACTTTTTTTCCTCCCCCACGCACGTTCAAATTCACCCTAGTGGTATTGGCATAATCCCTAAATAAAGTCTTGTACCAGTCGGTGGCAGGATAAATATTGGGATTTCCCCCTCTGATAGTTCCTGCGATCTGTTCCTCGGTAAATGTAGCAAAGTCCCCTCGTGTCCTGTTGGCCTCGTTCTGTAAACGCATGTGGGTGACCGGATCAGCAAGGTCCACAAGTCCTGTGGGCTGACTGAAAGAGGTTTCCATTCTAAGGTTGACTACCGCTGGGCCTTCTTCCCCGGTCTTGGTAGTCACGAGTATGATCCCGTTTGCTCCCCTGGCACCATAAATTGCCGTAGTGGTCGGATCCTTCAAAACAGAAAAACTCTCAATATCATCAGGTTGTAACCTGGCCAAATCGTCCACGGTAAGCTCCACCCCGTCTATAAGGATCAATGGACCATTTTGGTTATTAAAAGAAGCTACTCCCCTTACAAAAAACTGGGCATTATCGGCACCGGGCTCTCCACTGGTCTGATAAGAAACCAAACCGGCCACCCTACCTGCCAATGAGGTGGTCAGGTTACTGGATGGGATTTTCAGCTCTGATGGTTTTACTGAAGTCATTGCCCCCACCACACTTTCCTTTTTCTGGGTACCAAAGCCTACAATCACCACTTCATCCAAGCCTTGGGTATCTTCCTCCATCACCACATTGATGACCGACTGCTGGCCTACAGGCACCTCAATGGTCTCATATCCTACAAAGCTAAAAATCAGGACGGCTTGATCGTCGGGAACAGAGATCTCAAAGTTGCCATCAATATCTGTAATCTTCACCAGCTCACTCCCCTTCAGCCTTACGGTTACCCCCGGCAAGCCTAAGGGGTCATCCTGCGGTGTGACTTTTCCCTTGACAGTCCTATCGACCACGGAAACTTCCACTGCAGGTCCCTTACTGTTGTTATTGACATTGATGACATTATTTACCTGAAGAAACTTTACCTTACCCTGTGCCGAAAGCTCCAAAAGGATATCGGTCAAAGTGGTCTCGCTTCTTTCCACCGAAACTTTCTTCCCTACATCAATGATCTTCTCGTCATAAAAAAAATTAAAGTCCGTTTTGGATTCAATCGTCTGGAAAACTTTTTTCAAAGGACTGTCTTTTTCATGCAGACTCAGTTTCACCTTGTTCATGTCCAAGCTTCCTTGCTCCTTGTCTGAACCTGAACCTGCAAAAACTGACCCTACCAGAAAAGTCCCCGCCAAAACCAAGCACGTCCGCAAACGTTTGCAGAACTTAGGTACATTTTTCCTCATAGCACTTTTTTTTTTGGTTATAGATTGGATTTAATCGTTTATAGCTTGATGATCACCTGATCATTATTGAGCTCATATTGGATATTTCTTGCGTAGCTGATCCCTTTAAGGACATTCTCCAGACTCTCGTTAATAAACACCCCGCTCACTCTCCAGCTGTCATTCACCTCTCCTGTCACCGATATGTTTACATCGTACCAGCGCTCCAGCATGGCAACCAGCTCATTGAGATCGGTCTTGTTGAACACCAATTGGCCGTCTTTCCACCCAAACTCCTTCCCATAATCAAAATTTGATTTCTTGGACTTTTCAAAGCGCTGACGTACCGCCAGCATTTCTCCCGGTTTTAGGTAAAAGGGAATAGTAGGTTCGGTGACCTGACTCGGATAAACCGAAACCAGTCCCCTTTCCAAGGCCACGCTCACCTGTTCCGCAGGGTAAGCGCTGACATTGAAAGCCGTACCATGAACTTGGGTGATGACTTCTCCTGAGCGGACCAAAAATGATCGTAAAGAATCATGGCTGACATCAAAATATGCCTCCCCTTCTAAAAACACTTCCCTGATTTTCCCTTTGAAGTCCGTAGAATAACTTAAGCTACTGGCCGAATTGAGGGTCACCTTGGTTTTGTCCGGAAGATAAAAACTGGTCTTCTGTCCCCTGGGATTACTTTTGGTAATGAACGCTACTTTGGGGGAACAGCTTCCAGAATCAGAAACAGAAAATGACGAGTAGAGGAAAGTTGCCATCAATACCAACACTACAGAAGCCGCCACCAGTTTATACATTGTTGGAAGGAACCTTTCAACGGGAACTCTCCTTTCTTTGCCCAGCTTATAATACGGACTGGTTTTCTCTCTGAGAATCTCGTCCAGTATTTCCTCTTTCCTGTTCCCTATACCAGGCTCACTCTTATAATTGATGCGCTCAATTATCCCTCTGGCCATATTGTACTGGTCATGACTCTCAGGATGCTTTCTCAACCACTCCTTCCAAAACAATTCGCTTTCCTCTGTGGGATTCTTTACCCAGTTCACAAAATATTTGTTGGATAAAAAATACGCTATGTCGTATTTAAGCTTTTTCAATTTTTCTTGTCTTTCCCTCTAGACAAGAATTCATCAGAAATGACATCATATTTTTTAAAAAAAATATTCAAAAACAATTCAAACAACTGAAAAACAACCAATTAAAAACACCCTAATAGAAATACGATCATCCATAATTACACCTGCGAGCTAACTCATTTTCTTATCGCCTCCATCAAATGCCCCAAAAACGAATGCTCCAAAGGCCTTTAGAAGGATTTCAGTGAAGTATTTTGTTTCATTTGTACTCCGTGCAAAATTCCTGATAGTCAGATAGAAAAAAATGACGCTATATTAAAATATCGGATCTTTGGCCACCTTGAAAAACCTTGCCTAAAATCCATATACAATTCATCAAACAAAGATAACCGGATCAAAATGGCTTAGCCTTTCAGTCACTATAGATCACATAGGCCAAAAAAATCAGTTGATATAAGAAGATCTATCCCAAAAAAATCATCGTGAGGATAAATACTTTTTTGAGTTGGGCTATGATCCGGTAAATCATGTTTCTTGCAGATTTTACATGATCATAGCCCATCATTTTTTGAACTTCCTCATAACTCATCCCTTTATAAAAATAATAATAAGCTACTTCCCGCTGTTTTTCATTTAGTCCTTTCAAGGCCTTCTCCAGCTTATCTAATTTCTCTTTCTGTGATTGGTGAAGGATCAGGAGCGATTCATGTGGCGGAATAATTTCAAAATTCAATTTTTCTATATCTTCAAATGTTAAGTTTTGTTTTTTCTTCTTCAAAACATTAAAGAGCCTTCTTTTTAGTGCTTGGAATAAAAAGAGCCTTATTGAATTTTTAATTTCAGGCAGCTTTTCCCTTTTGTGCCTCAAATCAATAAACATATCCTGAATACAATCCTCTACCAAATTAAGGGGGGCGAACTGTACCCCAAAATGGCATAAACTTTCAAAACTCTCTTTGTAGATTTGAACAAAAGCACTTTCGTCTCCTTCCCTAAACTTATTCCAAAGCAGCTTATCATCCTTATCAAAGTAGTGGGGATACCCCTCCTTCTGGACCAATACCCTCCTCCCTTGTTCTTCAATTTCGAATACCTTGGAACTTCCCATAAATGTCTATTGCCTAAAAGAATGATTGATTACAAATCTTTACTAAAAAAACATCCCACCCCCTCACGGAACAAAAACACCACTAAACCGCACAAAAACCGTAAATAATTCTAAACAACTATCAATATATAAAACGAAAAAATAAAAAAACTGCGCCTCAACGAAAAAAACCATCGTTATGTAAATATCCTCATAGGATTGGCAAAAATAAGATCAGGAGAAGCCACAATAAAGTGCCCCTTCTGGTGTTTCCCATAAAGACCAACTAAAGATCCTCTACTATCCCCATTTAAAACAAAAAGGAGTGAAAAATTTCACCCCTTTTTGCTCTTAAAGTACTGGTTAAAAAAACCATTACCTATTACCGTCTTTTGATGGCTTTTTTAATTTCAACAAAACCATCCCCTATTACTTTCAAGTAGTACATTCCATTTCTATAGCCACTAAGATCCAGTTGGTACTCATTGGTATCCAATCCAGTTGTTTCCAACACCACTTCTCCCCTGTGATTCTGTATGATCAGCGTGTGAAAGGACTGATCTGTCTTGATAGTGGCCATCCCTGCCAATGGGTTAGGATACAGCAACACTTTAGGATTGGGCAAATCTTTCCCCTCCAATCCTTTGGGGGTTTTACCTGTATCCTCGGTCATCGATTCTGAATTCTCCTCTTCAAAAACCAAAAGCTTAGGTCTATAATCACTGTCGCTATCCTCCTTGGAGGCAAATTGGGCGTCAGTGGTACTTCCTGTAACCGTCGAGTTAATCCTTATCGAAAACCAGTTCCCCACTTCTCGCGCATCCAACACTTCATTGGTAATCGGCAAATAAACAACACTTCCCGCTACGGCTCCTGGAATTTCACCTATTTTGTCCCCAACAGCCGGCTTGGAAGCATAAGTTATGGTGCTTTCTGACCAGGTACTATCCCCCACCTGATAAAACTCCCAATTGGTATCTGTAACCGTCGTATTGGCATGTTTTACATATAACTTTAAGACCACGCTATCCATACTTTCAGGCAGTTGACCGATATCAAATTTCAAAAATGCCTCTCTTAAATAGCTGGGGCCATCCTTTTTAACCTGTAGACTCGATGAGGAATAATTGTTAGTTGAATAAGTCCCCCCTCTGACAAAAGCATCATCGGTGGGTTCATACTCCAGTGGGTTTTCTTCTTCCTCTAATGCTGAAACATAGGGAATCAATTGTGGCCTGAACTCCTCATTTTCATCTTCTCTTGGAGCAAACCGGGCATCTGTTTCACCTCCCAGTACCGTTGAGCTCAACCTTAAGGATAACCAATTCCCCGTAGCTATTTCATTTAAAACCGAATCTGAAATGGTTTGATAAATATATGACCCTGCCCCGACTCCCGGGACTTCACCTATTTTGCTGCCTCCCGTAGGCCTGCTGGCATAAGTAATGACTGTTTCTGACCAAGTACTGTCGTTCACGGCAAAAATCTCCCATGAAGTGTTCCCTATATCAGTATTAGCGCCCAAGACATACATCCTTAACTGGACACTATCCAGATCAGCAGGTAACTCCCGAAGATCGAATTTCACATAGGCCTCCCGGTCATACGATCCATTGCCCTTTTTAACAAACAAGTCTTCAGTGGGGTAATTGTCATGCTCATATTGTCCCCCACGCACATAGGCATCAGCCACAGCTTCTGCACCCAACGGAACATCGGCCTCAGGAGCCTGTTGGGCAATTAACTGGGGCCTAATAGTTATTTCCCCTTCCTCTCTAGAGGCAAACTGGGCATCTGTATTGCCTCCATGTACCGTGGAAATTATTTTTAAGGAGAAGACAGCATCCCCTTCAGATTTGGCCTCCAATACAGCATCTGAAATGTCCAACTGAATATAATTCCCCGCAGCCACACCTTGCATCTCGCCCA
Source organism: Echinicola sediminis (assembly GCF_054777495.1). NCBI lineage: Bacteria > Pseudomonadati > Bacteroidota > Cytophagia > Cytophagales > Cyclobacteriaceae > Echinicola > Echinicola sediminis. The sequence continues at coordinate 13,685 of NZ_BAAHAP010000032.1, forward strand.
ATTTATCCCCCGCTGCCGGTTTATTGAGGTAGGTAATTCCCGTTTCTGTCCATGAATTATCATTCACCTTATAAAACTCCCAACTCGTATCGGTGACCGTCGTATTGGCATGTTTCACATACAATCTTACCCATACACTATCCGTCCTCTCTGGAAGATCAGTGATATCAAATTTAAGATAAGACTCCCGGTCGTAAGAGCCATTCCCCTTTTTGACCACCAAATTTCCAGTGGAGAAATTATCTCCATCATATGTCCCTCCCCTTACATAAGCATCCGCTATGGCTTCAAAAGCAGCGGTCTGGGGAATTTCAATAGCTTCATGCACGATTAGCTGAGGCTTTTTGTAAATATCTGTTTCTTCCCGAGAGGCAAACTGGGCATCTGTATTGCCTCCATGTACTGTGGAAATTATTTTTAAGGAGAAGGCACCATTCCCTTCGGATTTCGCTGCCAATACGGCATCTGAAATGTCCAACTGAATATAATTCCCCGCTGCCACACCTTGCATCTCGCCCAATTTATCCCCCGCTGCCGGTTTATTGAGGTAGGTAATTCCCGTTTCTGTCCATGAATTATCATCCACCTTATAAAACTCCCAACTCGTATCGGTGACCGTCGTATTGGCATGTTTCACATACAATCTTACCCATACACTATCCGTCCTTTCCGGAAGATCGGTGATATCAAATTTAACATAAGACTCCCGGTCATAAGAGCCATTGCCCTTTTTCACTACCAATGTTCCGGTAGGGAAGTTGTCCCCTTCATAGGCTCCTCCTCTCACATAAGCATCAGCTATGGCAACAGAACCTGTAGGAAACTCCACCTCCACATATTCAGGTGAATTATTATCCACAGTACCTGACACGGTACTTCCTGCCATCAATCCGGAAGGGAATTCCAAATCCAACATTTTCATACCATCAAACCCATTGACTTCCAAACCGATGCGCACAGTTGCACCGGAACTTTGAGTCGGTTCAGCAGCAAAGATTTCCACTTGCCCGGAGGATACACCCTTGAGCTGTAATACCACAGGCTTATCCACTTTCACTTTTACCCCTTCCGCTTCAAAAGTTCCTGCTTTATAATAGATCATCTGCCAAATATCCAGGGTGGCATGCTTTACTACCTGAACGGAATCTGTATTCGCCAAAACGGCAATGTTGTTGGGATTATAATTGGACATTTCTGCCGCATTGCTTATCCCCGGCACTACGATGTATTCATAGCTGTCATTCGCTGGCGACACACCATGATCAATCCATAACTTAAACACCTCCTTGCTTATCGGGTCAGCACTTGAATAATAACTATGGTTGATATCATATGAATTACCGGTCTGCACGTCATTGCTTAAGCGGATATTGCCTCCTTGGGGAAAAACGTAAGCTACGGAATCATGCCATACCCAATCCAAACCATTGCTATAATCATGGAATCCCTCTGATAAGGATTGTGTGGTTCCATTTTCTGACACCATCACCTCCCCATCCAGTAAAGACTGATTCATGGTAGTATTGATCTTTTCACTAGCCGAAGAAGTAATACCCGCTCCAAGGCACACAACTTCATTATCAAAGAAAAACCAGCCTTTCTTGGCTTGGGTATTATAATCGTTCATCGCAAACACGTTGGCACCATACACTCCGTCGGAAACCCCGCCGACAAAAGTGGACTTGCCAGGATTAGTCCCCCAAGATGACCGGGTGGGATAATTCGTAATTTCCGGAACCGTCGTCCCCGGTAGTTTATTCCATTCCCAGGCAGGAAAAATATTATAATACTCGTCCCCATTTACCGCGATATAGGTAACGCCCTCCGTCAAATAGGTACCTTTTAAATTCTCTCCATTTCCCATTTCAGATTTCATTGTTCTGGTAGAAACGGTTCTTAAGCCAAACATATATCCAGGCCGGTGATGCACGGCATAATCTGTGTTCCAATAATTGAAATGCTCCGGCTGAACCCCAAAAGAGGGAGGTTCACTCCCGTTCATTCGGCTGATTACAGTATCATAAAATGAAGTATAAGCAGGAAGGTCGAAAAGCTTTACTTTGTTGATATATGAAAAGATGGCCCTTCCAGTATTGGGCCTGGTAACCCCTCTTCCGAAAACGTTGAAATCCACATATCTTCCCCTGGCAGTTTTGATAAATCCATTCCTTACAAAGTTGGAAAAAATGGCTACTTTTTCCGGAGCTAGTTCATAGGAAGTTCCGGTCACGTAAATGGCAATATTTCTAATTCCCTTAATAAACTCCAGTCCATATCCGTAAATATAGAGCTGCTGGCCATGCGCGGCAAAGGATCCATCCGCCTGAATCCCTTCTCCATTAGCGACTACAATTGACTCTCCTATAAAGTCAACGGCATTCTGTAGTAAGGATTGATTTTCGGTCAAGCAGCCCCGGATGATATAGTGCTGTCCCACATCCGTTCGGTTAGACCCATTTTTTGAAGGGGAATTATAAAGCGAAACGCCTTTGGTCATTAAATTGATCAACTCATTCTCCAAGGCAGCTGAAATCCCTGCAGGAGACTTCCTTAAACAAACCAGCATCCTCCCCACCGCGTTAGGAATGGTGATGGTTCTGTAAAACCAATTGGTACTGCTCGGCTGAGGATCCAAATTCAGCCAATATTCAGAAGCCTTTATGATCCGTTCCCTCAACAAACTATCCCCGTAATAACCGCTACTGGAGCGAGAATAAGCTTTGGCCATCTGACTTAAGTTGGAAAAATGGTTTGCCGGCTTCCATCCCGTTTGGCTGGTGGAAGTATAGTCAATATCTGGCCAATATCCAGCGGTATCCAAGCTACTCAGCAAACTCCCTACCTTATCATCCAAGGCAGCGTCTGAAATATCACTTTGAAAATCATCATAGACCTGATCTATGATCTTTTCGAAATCTGATTGCTGTCCGCCGAAACTTGTTATCGACAGACAAATTAGCCCTAAGGCCAATAGATAAAACTTTAATTTCATAGTTTATAGTTTAAAGGTTAGTCTCGTATTTAACACGCTAAACCACGGAGAGTAGGCCAAAAGACCTACCGATGGTTAAAAAAAAAGCCCTTTGGGCTCACTTTATTTTAGATGCAGGGGCTATAGCTCGCCGCCTGATCGAAAATTATCAATAGTCTCTACAACTTAATAAGTAATACATTAAAATTCAAACAATCGTTTTTTTTTTAAACATAAAAAACACCATAACAAAGCTCTCTTTTCATAAAAAATCCATTTACCCGCCTTCAAAACACCTTGGTAATGATCATAAACTGAAAAATAAGGACATCCCCCTTCATTACCTTTGCATGATCAGCACCATATCATTCCCTGACGATAGGATCAAAAAATTTTAAAGACCAATCACACTAGGTCATTAGACCTATTTTTTATAACTTTCCATTTAATACGATCAATACAATGAAACTGAAAATTCCATTATCCATTTTAGCCTTGGTGCTAACCCTTTCCTGCACCAAGGCCCAATTGCATATTACCCCCGGCCAGGTAGATGTCTCCCTGGTCCAGGAAGGTCCGAGCCCTATTTTAAAAGGCCCCTCCGCGCTCAACCAAGACGGGTATTTCGTCTGGGGAGGAAGTGTGGTCAAAGGTGAAGACGGACGATACCACATGTTCTATTCGAGATGGCCGGCAGGAGAGGATCATGAAAAGTTTTCTGTCGGTTGGCTGATCGATTCCGAAATCGCCTATGCGGTTTCGGATTATCCGGATCATGGCTTTGAATTTGTAAAAGTTGTGTTGAGAGGCCGTGCACAGGAAGGGCATCCAGAAGCCTGGGATGCCCAATCGGTCCACAATCCCCATATCAAAATCTTTGAGGGCAAATATTACCTTTACCATACGGGAAGCCGCTACCCGGGAAAACAGCCCTCCGGTTCTCCTGGCGCAGAACTGGGCAGAAGGGACCTTATCCAACAAAACCAACAGCTCGGAGTGACCACTTTTGACAGCATCGAGGACCTGCTGAAGGGTAATATCACCCGATATGACAGTCCCTTGTTGAGCCCTAGAACCAGGGTAAAACCCAACCATGTACTTAATCCTTCACCGGAAGGAACTGAAGCGCTTCCCGACAACCTTATTGTGGTAAATCCCTCAGTGGTATTCCGGCCCAAGGACGGAAAATACCTGCTGTTTTTCAAAGGGAATGTCTATTCGCCTCACTGGCGGGGCGTACATGGTGTGGCTATCGGAGACAGTCCTGCTGGCCCTTTTTACCCCAAAGATAAATTCGTCTTTGATGTAAAAGATGAAAATGGCCAATTGGCTTCCGCGGAAGATCCTTATGTCTGGTACCACGAAAACAGCCAAACCTTCTTTGCTGTCTTTAAAGATTTTACCGGAAAAATCACCAGAGACACCCCTGGATTGGCCATGATGTCTTCTAAAGACGGCGAACAATGGTCCCAGCTCGAGCAAGGTATGTTCATGCCGCTGAAGCTAAACCTAAAAGACGGATCCACGGTAGAGGTAAAGAGACTGGAGCGCCCCCAGCTCTTGATCGATGAAAACGGCCTACCACAAGTACTCTATGCTGCCTGTGCTGTAGAAGGCCCCAATGCTAAAAAGGACGGCAGCTCCTTTAACATCCAAGTGCCTTTAAAAAGTAAAATGGTCAAATAATCACTACCAAACATTGCTAATTAAGAAAAGCAGAAGGCATGCCTTCTGCTTTTCTTTTTTTCCCATTAGCTCATTAATCTGGCCTAATATCCATCATTTTGGCTGAGACCAGGATTAATATCGATTTCCCGTTGGGGAATAGGCAAAATGGTCTTATCCATTCCTGGCCGAGACGCCTCATAATTATCATCTCCTACTGGTCTTAAAGGCAGTTGATAACGCAAAAGGTCCATTCTTCGGTGTCCCTCAAAAGCCAGCTCTTTTCTCCTTTCGTTCAAAATAAACGTGATAAAAGATTGCTGGGTGGGGAAATTCAAAGCGGTAACCGGCAGTAAACCTGCACGCTGTCTCAGCTGGTTGATGATACCTAAAGAGGTAGCGTTTACCCCATTCAGCTGAGCCAAAGCCTCGGCATAATTCAGTCCTACCTCAGTAATCCTGATCACAGGTGAATCATCTGTGTGGGTAACCGGGTCTGGAAACTTCGTCGTGTAGGTTCTGCCATTATCCCCCACCTGGTTAAGCTGGGTAAACCGCCTGTCGGCTAACAATTCCTCTTCATAGGCATCCAGTAAATAGGAGGAGAAAGGACAATCTCCCCTTCCGTCGATTTCAGCCGGGTTATAGTATTCCCCCCATCCACCGGAACCGGTCCTGCCGTTATCTATGGCAGAATTTAGGATCACAAAAACCAACTCAGAACTAATTTCTCCCCAGAAGGCATGGTCAGGAGCCAAGGTATAAACGCTACTGTTCCACACCTGCTCTGCATAAGTGGCAGCCTGCTGCCATTCTCCCCGATAAAGGTGAAGCCTTGACAGCAATGCCCTGGCAGCGCCCTTGGTTGCCCTACCGCGGGTGGCAGAGGCCGTACCATATTCCTCCGGAAGGGCCGGTATCGCCTCTTCGAGATCCTGCTGGATCTGGGAATGGACCTCCCCTAAAGTGGCTCTCGAATATTCAATGATTCCACCTTCAAAAGGGTCCACCACCAAAGGAATCCCCGGTGTGGAAGCTCCTCCTACCTGAAGGGGATGACTGAATAAATTCACCATTTGGAACATCAACAGTGCTCTCAGGAATTTTGCTTCAGCCACAAACTGATCCTTCTCGGCTTGCATCAGGTTGGGGTCGGGAGATCCCGGTGTAAAGGCGATCACCGCATTGGCCGCCAAGATGGAGGAATAATGGTACCTCCACAAATCCCGGACAGAAGAGTTGTCCGCCTGAGTGGAGAACAACCGGATATCCTGTAGGGTAGGAAATGAACCAATAAAATCCACATTGTCCGCCTGATAATCTCCTATGATTTGTGGAAGCGAACCATACACATCGTACTGCTGTACGGTGGAATAAACCCCTAGAAGGGAACCTTCCACAGCTTGCTTATCCGAAAAAGCCAGTTCGGTAGAAAGCGATTGCTGTGGATCTATATCCAGGTCGTTACAGGAAAAGCTTCCTATGGTAAACAGACCTAATACGAATATCTTTATTGTATTATTTTTCATGACTGTGTCGGTTTAGAAGCCCAAGGAAACACCAAATGTAAAGGACCTTGCCTGAGGCGGGGTAAAGAAGGATTCTCCCTGAATTTGATTATCCGCTCCATCTCCACTGATTTCAGGCTCGAGGCCATCCTCCAGTCTGGAAAAAGTGGCCAGGTTCTGCATAATCAGATATACCCTTGCATTCCTCACCACTTTCGTGCGTTCTAGAAGCGTTTGAGGGAAATTATAGGTCAAAGAAAGGTTCCTAAACCTAATGTGATCTCCTTTCCGCAAATGCTGCGTAGAACGCTGGGCAAAGGTGGACTGGGTATCTCCATTTACCCTAGGAGCAAAGGAATTCCGATTGTCTTCGGTCCAATAATTCAACAACCTGGGGTCCAAGTTGAAAAATTCAATATTATTGGGGTTAAAAGTAAACCGCAGGTCATCAAACATGATATAATTCCCCTTTACAAAGGTAAACAGCGCGGACAGCTCCAGCCCCTTCCAAGAAAAGGTATTGGTCAAGCCCCCCGTTAAATCCGGGATGGCCGATCCGACAATCACGCGGTTACTTGAGCTATAGGTATTGGTCACTTCCCCATCCCTGGTCAGCCATTGTGCCTCCCCGCTTTCAGGGTCAATCCCCACATACCTCACCAAATAAAAGGTGTTGGCCGAATGACCGACGATCGCCCTTTGGCTCGATGATCCGGCCACAAAGGGCCTTCCATCCTCATCCAAAGAAGCTCCGGGCAGGGACAGGATTTCATTGTCCAGGAATCCCATATTCAAGGTACTCCTCCATTCAAAATCGGCACCTTGAACATTGACCGACTTTATCGCCAAATCCACTCCCTTGTTTCTCATTTCACCCACGTTTTGAGTGAGGGAACCATAACCCGTGGTGTAGGGAATCGGAACGCTCAACAACAACCCATCGGTATTTTTCACCCAATAGGAAGTCTCTATATCCAGCCGGTTATTAAACAAGGCTGCATTGAGGGTGATATCCAGTTGGTCGGATTCCTCCCATCCCAAATTGGGGTTGGCCGGCTGGCTGGGATAAATCCCTGGATTCCCTCCATAGTTTCCATCTATGCCCCTATCCGAATCCGTGGCAGCGGAGTAAAGGCCCAAGGAGGCAAAGTTTTCAATCCTATCATTCCCGGAAATCCCGTAACTCACATTGATTTTCAGAAAATCGATGAAGGGTACTTCACTCAAAAATGATTCTTCCGACAAGACCCATCCACCGGACAGTGCCCAGAAAATACCGTACCTGTTGTCCATACCAAAACGGGAAGACCCATCCTGTCTTACGCTTCCTTCAAACAGGTACTTGTCCATAAATCGGTAGTTGGCCCTCGCAAAAAAGGACTCCAACCTCCAGCCGGTACCGGTGGAGCTGGTTTGGGTAGGAGTGGCAGCAGAAGCCACATTTGGAAGGGCATCACTTACAAAACCACTTCCCTCCACGGTGATGGAGTTAAAATCAGCCTGCTCAAAACTATAGCCCAACAAGCCACTGACATAATGGGCATCTCCCAAATACCGCTCATAATTCAGGGTATTGGTGGTCAACCACTTGTTGTCCTGTATGATCCTTTTGTAACCATAACCGGAAGGGGATACAATATCAGGATCCCTGATGGTTTCTTCCGTCTGGATCTGGTCTATACCGAAATCCGTCTTGAAAGTCAATTCAGGCAGGATTTCCAGTTCGAAAAAGATATTACCGGTAGTCCTTCTGGTCACATAATCCGTGGTACTGAGGTCTTCTATTGCCAGAATATTGGGAACAAAACCCAGCACGGTATAATTACCCTCTTCGTCAAAAGGAAGGGTCCAAGGCAGGTGCAGGTACGAAGAAGTCAATGGGGCAAAGGTACTGTTGTCCGAATAAACCCTGTCATTATAGGTTTTGGCCAGACCGATATTAGCCCCTATTTTGGCCCTACCGGAAAATTTATGCTCCATATTGAGCCGTCCGTTTAACCGATCCAATTCGTTTCCTAAGGCATAAGTGTCCTGACGGAAATAGGTTCCGGACAAATAATAGGTGGTATTATCCGAACCTCCCGAGGCACTAATGTTCAAATTTGAAACACTGCCCTGTTCAATCACCGCATCAGGCCAGTCGAACCCTTCTTGGGGAAAATCACCAATGGGCGTCTCGGTAATCACTGATGCATATTCATTGTACTGGTCCAGGGACATATAGCGCCTTTCGGTTGATGCTTCCTGGATGCCATAATAATAATCCACATTAATTCGGGACTGCCCGGCGGCTCCTTTTTTAGTTTCAATCAAAATCACCCCATTGGCCCCACGTGATCCATAAATGGCCACTGCTGAGGCATCCTTGAGCACATTGATGGACTGTATCTCACTTGGGTTGAGCTCCATCAATGGATTTAAGGCAACTGCCCCGATGTCATTGGAATACTCAGCACTGCTACCATCATTGAGCGGCACTCCATCTACCACAAATAAGGGCGAGCCTCCAGCGGTAATGGAAGCTACTCCCCTGATCCGGATGTTTTGCTGTGCACCGCCCACTCCGGAAGTACCCGTAAGCTGCACCCCGGCTGCCTGTCCTTGCAGGGCCTCCTGCGCGGTAAATATGGGCATCCGGTCAAAAGAAGCATTATCCAAAGAGGCGATACTTTGCATGGATAACTTGGAGGACTGCGTACCGTATCCCACCACAACCACTTCTTCCAAAATTTTGGCATTGGGGCCCAGTTCTATGTTAATGGTGGACATGGTCCCCACACTGACCTCCCTGGAATCAAAACCTACAAAGCTATAGACCAACACGGTCGACCCTCCCGGCACTTCCACGGAATACCTTCCCTCAATATCCGTTACTGTACCAACAGTGGTTCCCTTCACTACAATGTTCACCCCAGGTATTGGCTCCCGATCTTCAGAGGAAGTCACCTGTCCGGTGATTACGCGGCTCTGCGCAAACGCCAAAGCGATGGACAAAACGAACGTAAAACCTAGAAGTAAAACTTTTTTCATACGTTCCATTTATTTTGGTTTAACATGATATAATTTACATATTTATCACATTAAAGTCCAATTATAGAACACTTTAATACCAAACCATTAAATAATTAAATGACTGAAAATAAGCTGATTATAATATTTTAAATTAACAGAAACACACATTAATCATATTTTATAAAAATATGATTATTAGACTATTTATTTTACCATAAAAAAGACACACACTCTACAAACAATTACAAAAGCGCAGGTGCTTGAAAGAATTTTAAAAAGAAGTTTTTATAAGTAAAATTCTTTGAGGTGCCCCGCAAAACTCCATCAGCCCAATGCGAGAAAAACCATCTGCAATGGTAAAAGAAAAAAAGCCAGCAGTAAAGGGAATTGGGCAATGCAAAGCCCCGCCTAAAACAAAAAGCCGACAAACCAATGGCTGAATGCTTCAGACCCTAGGTTTGCCGGCTTGGTCAAAAAATAAATATGAAAATTATCCTCTTATTCCCATCCGTCCGTTTGCTCCAAATTTGGATTCAGCGAAAGCTGATTTACCGGTACAGGGAAATAATAGTTCTTGCTCTCGTCAAACAGGTAAGTCTGATCAGAAATGATATAACCTTCACCATTCAACTTGACGTCTGAGCCAATTTCAAATGCGTCATAATCGGCGATGTCTGTTGCATTAAACCTTATTCCCAATACAGGCGCTGTCAACTTAGCACCTTCTCTCCAACGCATCAGATCGTCATATCGGAAGCCTTCAAAAGCCAGCTCCACCCTTCTTTCTCTTCTTACATCCGCAATAATACTTCCTTGATCCAACACCAAGTCAGCCACACCAGCCTTGGCCCTAAGCTGGTTGATGGTCATATCCACATCGCCCTGGGTAATGGTTCCCAGCTCTGCTTTGGCTTCGGCATAGATCAACAACACTTCTGCATAACGGATGAGCGGTGCATCCATAAAGGCCCTGTCCCAAGGAGCCGTTCTATCCTGCTCCTCATTATAGAACTTGGCCACTTGATACCCTGAAGGAGAAGATTCATTGGAGCTTAATCCCAGGGGATCTGAATTAAGGTACAATCGGCCATCCACAAAATAGGTTTCTGGCTGCGCGAAAGTCCCCGCTAACCGCCTGTCCCTATTGGCAAATTCCTCTTCAATGGTAGCATCACCTTGGTACAGTGGACTCTCTTCAATCGACAGGCCATCTACACATAGATAATCATTGATCAAACTCTTTGTACCTCCAAATTCGGTCCCCTCAGTATGGGTCAACACATTTGAGGCATTGTGATAAATCTGTAAAGCATCATCATAATCTCTGTAAAAGATGATTTCATCATTGCCCGCCAAATCCATATTGGCAAACAAGGCATTGTAATCACCACTAACATTGATACTATAGTTCCCTGAATTCATCAGTGCTTCAGCAGACTCAGCAGCGGCTTCCAAATAAACTTGCTCACTTCCTAGTCCGTGATACTTTCTGAAAGTACCCTCATGCAGCATGATACGCGCCCTGTAAGCATTGGCAATGTCTTGGGTAAAGCGGTTGCTTTCTGCCGTGTTTGCCATCCATTGTACTGCAAAGTCCAAATCTGACTTGATGAAAGCCATCACTTCATCACGGCTGGATTGTACCTCATATAATAATGGATCAGTATCGGTAAGCACACGGTCAATAACAGGAAGTTTTCCGTAGAGCTTTAGCTTGTCATAATAATCCAATGCCCTCAACAACCTGGCCTCAGCGATATAGGGGTTTTTAGCCACCTCTTCAATATCGGAAGCTGCACTATTTTCCAACATCTGGTTGATATCCCTTACCAATTCCCAGTCCCAGTTCTCCCGGCCCGGTGTATTGGCAGTGTGAATTCCCAAACGAACATCTCCCGGAGACTGAACAAAGGAATTATCACTTAAATTATCATCAGTCAGAATCCCCGCATTAAACCCTCCTCTGAAGCCTTTCGTGGCAAAATAAGAGGAGTAAAGCTGGTTGTTATAGACCTGAAGGTCTGAAGCACTTTTCCAGAAAGTATCATCATTGATCTGCGTTTCTGGAAAAGTATCTAAAAATTCGTCATTACACCCTGTCGCAAATGCAAGACAGGCCAGTAGATATATTGCTGTTTTTTTCATGTCTTTGTCTTTTTGAGGGTTGATTAGAAACTAAGACTTAGCCCAAAGGAAATTCTAGTGGACAATGGATAGAGTTTACCAGACTGGTCTCCTCCGTTGCTAAAGCTTGCACTCCCAAGGTTATCTTGATTTGGGTCAAGCACTTCAGGATCAAAATTCTCATTGAGCTTCGTAAAGGTCAACAGGTTCTCTCCAGAGGCATATACTCTCAAGCCACCGATATTAACCCTTTCCAGCATGTCAGAAGGCAAACTATAGCCAATGGTCAAGTTTTTAAGCCTCAAATAGCTGGCATCTTGAAGGTACCTGGTCTGAACATGGGTGTTTCTGTTGGTCACTTGCCCTTGGCTTGGACGGAAATAATACGCATCCCTATTTTCTGGAAGACCGTCTGAGCCATCGCTCCAAGTCTCATTATAGACATTATCCAAAACAATGACATTACCATAGCCTCCTGTACTTCCAAACATCAAAGGACCGTCCAACCAGAAATCTCTTTGACCAATCCCCTGGAAGAAAATGCTGAAATCGAAATTCTTGTAATTCAAGCCTCCTCTAATACCATACAAATACCTTGGAGAAGCATTACCGATGATTCTCCTATCTCCGGAATCATCGACTGTACCCGCACCTCCGTTGATGGAACCATCATTGTTGAGGTCAGCATAATGCACATCTCCTGGAGCAATCAGGTTACCTCCACCGAGCTGAGCGTGATCAGCAGCATTATCAATTTCCTCTTGGTTTTGGAAAATGCCCACCGTTTCATATCCCCATATCTCACCCAGTGTCTGTCCCACATAATAGCCTCCCGAAAAAGACTTGGTGGGATTTTCGTATCGGGTGATCTCACCTTTGGAATCTGAAACGACCACATTCAAATTATAGCTAAGTTCACTATTGATCTCATCATTCCAACCTACAGTTGCTTCCCAGCCTTTGACCCTTAGGTCTGCGGCATTTTTTTGAGGAGGATTCGCTCCAAAAATCCCTGGTAGGGCGGCTCCTGCAACCAACATACCTTTTGTGTCTCTTTGGAAGGCATCTAAGGTCACGTTCAATCTTCCTTGAAGGAAAATCATATCCAAACCAATATTGGTAGAACTTACCTTTTCCCACGTTCTATCTGAAGCTCGTGGATCTTGAGGGGCTACACCTACAGGTCGACTGCCATCCATTACCCAGTACATACTAGAAGTTGAAATAGTATTATATCCAGTAAAAGGATAAGTAAAGCCTGAAACTTGGTTTCCTAATTGACCATAAGAAGCCCGTAATTTTAAAAGATTCAACCAAGTAAGATCTTTCATAAATTCTTCATCGGTTACTCTCCATCCGGCCGATACAGACGGGAAGAATCCAAAGCGATCATTTTTATTGAATCTGGAAGACCCGTCATAACGACCATTCAACTCCAGTAAATATTTCCCTTGATAAGTATAATTGATTCTATAAAAAGCACCCCTTATAGCCCAATCTGAGTAACTATCAACGATTCTTGGATCTCCCAGTGTCGCTGAAGTAGATAGCACATCATCAGAAATCAGGTTGGTATTATAACTTTGATTAGAAGTGTATGTCGCTTTTTCCTGGTTAAAACCTACAGTAGCCTCTATGCTGTGCCCACTGCTCCAATCTTTGGCGTATTTTCCATAGATATCAAAAGCATAATAGTTGTCCACAAAATTGGTGCGCTCGATATAGGAAGGTTCCGCTTCAGGTGAAACCGTTAGGTTGTTCCAAGGTTGGATGGAATAAAACTGTCTATTGTTCCTCACCCTTTGTCTAAACTTGGGGTTAAATGTGAAGTTAGAGAACACTTGGAAGTCTCCAAACTTCATTTCCACGCCAGCCTTTGTGTTCAAATTATAATTGACCAAATTGTTGCGCCCACCATCTTCAATGGTAGCTACAGGGTTCAGGCGGTGGAATGTGGCGTAATCCACTCCATCCAGGTTATAGTAAGGAGTCCAAGTAGGTCTCGCTCTCCAAACCACGTGGAAAATGGAAGGCCCAAAACCTCCACCAGGAAGATTATGCACATCCTGCTCAGCCCTGGAAAAGTTAACCTGAAACTTAGTGGTCAACCACTTGTTAAGGTCTGTGCTAATGTTTGAATTGAAATTAAATCTTTCGTAGAAATCATTTCCGATTTTGACAATTCCATCCTGGCGAGCATAAGCTACGGAAGCCCTGTAGGCTGAATTCTCAGAACCTCCTGTAATGCTGAGGTTATGGTTTTGACCAGGAGCCGCATTCGCAAAAACCAGGTCTGCCCAATCCGTATTGGCATGTTCATAATACGCGGTACCAGAAGGCTTTAGGGTATAATCATCCGTAATCACTCCATCTACCCGATCCTTGATCAATCCCAAATGCTCCTCATTGAAAACAGTGGATGCATTGGTACTCTCACGCATACTATTGACAAACAATGCATAGCGATAAGAGTCTGTTTTGTCAGGAAGAATGGTAGGCCTTGCCGCAAAGACATTTCCAGAATACTGAATCTTTGGTTTTGAGCTTTTGGACCCTTTCTTAGTGGTAATCAAAACTACCCCAAATGCAGCTCTTGCACCATAAATCGCTGCTGAAGCCGCATCCTTAAGCACGGTAACACTCTCAATGTCCTGCGGGTTGATATTGTTGATATCCATCTGGGCCCCATCCACCAATACTAAAGGCGAACCTCCATTGATACTGGTCGCGCCACGGATATTGAAGCTGGGGTTACTTCCTGGCGAGCCACTGTTTGAAGCAATATTTAGCCCAGGCACCACCCCCTGAAGACCATCTGTCAAGTTTGTAATCGGTCGGTTTTCCAGGACTTTGCTATCGGTCATTCCCACAGCTCCGGTCAGGTTACCCCTCTTCTGGGTACCGTATCCCACTACCACCACTTCGTCCAAGCCGGCAATTTCCGAGGATAGACTTACATCTATGGTGCGCTTGCTTCCTACGGTAATCTCTTGGCTTGCAAAACCAATGTAACGAAAGACCAAAACCGCGTCTTCATTGGGTACTTTAAGGGAATAGTTCCCGTCAATATCAGTCACGGTTCCTTGACCGGCCCCCTTGACCAAAACGTTTACCCCTGGGAGTCCCATCCCATCTTCCTCGGCACTGACGGTCCCGGAAATTTGCACACCACCTTGTGCCATGGCTTGATCCCCATAATAGGAACCCAACAATAAAATCAAGGCTAGGAATAAAACCTTTTTGAAAAGCGCAGGCGCTTTCCCTTTTATTCCGGCACTTGAAATCAACTTCTTGTCAAAATTTCTCATACGTTATTATAATTAAGTTACTAAAGCACCGACCCACCCAAGAGCAGGTAGGCCATATGCACCATAAAAGTATTTACTTTAGTACATACGACCTAATTACAGCTAAAAAAAAGACCATTACTTTTGTAAATGGTCTTTTTCCTAGATTAATGAAGCTTTTATCTATCCTTATCACTAACTTCTTGATCCAACTATCTTCAAGGCCTGCTTCGGCCTGCTTCCTTATACTTCTCCAATAATGCAGTCAGGTCATGAACCAGCTCCGGATGCGCCGCCTCCAGGTTATTTTCTTCTGCCGGATCATTTTCCAGGTCAAACAGCTGCACCATGGGCAATCCCATTTCTTCCGCCTCCGCATCATTTCTTGGTTTGGTCCAACCTCCCGAGCCACCGCCCAGAACCAGTTTCCACTTGCCCCTTCGGATGGCAAACTGCCCATTGCCCGAATGGTGGACAGTCGCCTCCCTTACAGGATCTTTTGTTTCCTTTCCGGCCAATACCTGCTGTAGATCATAACTATCCTCTCCCGCATTTTGAGGCAGACGATAGCCCACTATCCCCGCAAAAGTGGCCATAAAATCCGTCAAACAAACCGTCTGTTCCGAAACAGCCGGTTTCACCACCTTAGGCCAATGTACAATCAAGGGAACACGGTGACCACCTTCATAGATGCTGGCCTTAATGCCCCGAAACCTACCACTGGGCTGGTGACCGTACTTTTCCACTACTGACCGGGTAGCCCCTGCCATATTGCTACCATCCCTCGCCGGTGAGCCATTATCACTAGAAAAAACGATCAGCGTATTGTCCAGCATGCCTTCTTCTTCCAAAGTCTTCACTACCTCTCCCACCAAGTGGTCCACCTGCATCACATAATCGCCATACCTTCCGGCATTGCTCTTCCCTATAAATTCTTCGGAGGGCGCAATTGGGGTATGGGGAGCCGTCAGGGCCAGGTACAAAAAGAAAGGCTTGTCCTGACGACGCTTAAACTTCTCTTCTGTGTTCCTGATATACGCTACACTTCTTTGCTGTATGGCCGGCATTACGGCAGTCAAGTCCCAGCCTTCCTGAAAAATCCCCGGATTGCCATAGACCGCCGAAGGTTTCATGATCGTCGGTTCTTTTACCACCTTATCATTTTCTATAAAGGCATAGGGAGGGTAATTGGGCACATCATCCCCAAAGTAATAATCAAAGCCCCTGGTAATCGGCCCATGCTGAATGGGCTGTTCATAATCCACTTTATGGCCAAACCCAAGCCTTTTCTCTCCTCCCATTGCCCATTCACCGCTTCTTATGGAGTCCGGCACCACGGTACCGTCCTTGGTAGGCCAGGTCATGCCCAGGTGCCACTTCCCTATTGCAGCGGTAGTATACCCAACAGATTTCAGCATATCGCCCATGGTCAATCTATCCTCTTCAATCAAAGCACTTTCCCAGGGCCAGAGCACGCCATCCTTTAATTTGCTGCGCCAAGCATAGCGACCGGTCAAAATACCGTAACGCGTAGGGGTACAGACGGCAGATCCTGAATGCGCATCCGTAAACCTGGCCCCACCAGTAGCCAACCTGTCCAAATGCGGGGTGCTGATCTTGGATTCGGGATGATATATAGTCAGATCGCCGTAACCTAAATCATCCGCCAAAATAAATACAATATTGGGCTGCTTGTCGGTTTGAGCTTTGCAGGAAAAGCTGATTAAAGCCAGCCCGAGTACCAGAACACTAAAGGAATATTTTTTCATTGATTTATTATTATTTCCGTTATCATAAAGAACTTTAACGTTTTCTGAGCAGGATTTCCCAATCCTCAGAAACGCTCATTTTTCAAAGGAGATGAAAAGCTTCCGCTATTAATAAAGCTTAAACTCAGCCACCCGGGCCACTTTGTCTTGACGGCTGGTCTGCTTAATCACCATTTTTACTTTTTCAGTAAGATAAGATGCTCCAAAATCCACTCTTCTTTCCACAGGATTATTATCCACATTTCCAAAATTTCCTTCGCTTACTTTCTTCCATTTGCCTTCTTCAGTCATGAGATAAAATTCATAGAGAGAAACCCTTCCAGGCTCATTAGATGCTCCCTGAGGGGGCAGATACCCAAAACCTGACACATTTTTCACCTCTGGCAACAATATCTCCAAATCAGCTTCTCCTGATGGCAATAATGCTATATCCACCCAGGTATGCTCATCTCCATCAATCATCCTTTTTCCATCTTTTGCCCCCTTAACCTTCCAACCTAGAGGCAAAATGCTGAACACTTCTTGGCTATGCTGAAAAAACTCGCCCGATTCATCCCCTACAAAAGCAGCCCGGACTTCCCCACCATGCGGTAGGGAAAATGGCCCATTATATTCATGCTTTTCCCCTAACAGAGGATCACTTCCGTCCAAGGTATATTGAACCTTCTTTCCTTCGTTAAATATTTTTACCTTTCCTCTCTCATCCCGTTCTATCTTGGGGCCTTTTTTAATTTCAGGAGCGGTATACAGCTCGAGGCTGGCCAAACTTGGGCTCGTTCTACTATCGGTAATACGAATTCTTATCTTATTCGTAGTGGTGATAGGAACCACTAATAATCGACGCAGACCAATCGTGCTGGCCTCTCCTATTTTCTGCCATTTATCTTCTTTCCAGGCATCTACCTCAAAACGCTCCACACGCTGTCCATAATCGGCTATGTTTTCAGAAAGCTTAATCACATTGAAAGTTTGTTTGCCATATAGGTCTACCCTGATCACTCCACTTTCCTGCCCTTCTGGAGCCAGCCAACAGGTTCTTAGGTCATCATCAAAGAGGTAATTGGCCGCAAAGCCACCTTCCCGAACCTCTGTAGCCTTGGCTACAGCTCCCTCGGCGTGGTTTTTGGCATACATTCGCTCTAAATATTTCCCAAACTGCTTCATCAAACGCACATCCTCCTCCGGGATAAGCCCCCTTTGATCAGGAGAAAGATTGATCAGCACATTACTGTTCTGCCCCACGGTTTCAAAATAGGAGTTGATCATATACTCCAATGAACGGCTCTGTTGGTTTGGAGCCCAAAACCACTGTACCCTTACAGGAAGTCCCCCACGGGCAGGATACCAAGCCAACTGCTTAAACCGCGACAATTCGGAAATATCCCCAAGCTTTTTGGCGGTAAGAGCCGTTCCGGCATCTGCACCGGAAAAATCAGCTTCCATGAGATCTACCCCCTGAACACTCCACTCTGTGAATCGCCCTCTTCCTGCTTCGTTTCCCACCCATCGGATATCCGGGGCAGCTCCTGAAATCAAGGCCTGTGGCTGCAACTCCCTGATCAATGCATATACCCTTGGCCAATCTATCTCCATCTTTACCCCACTGGTCTTTTCATCCAAGCCTGCTCCATCAAACCAAACCAAATCAATATTCCCATAATTGGTCAACAGCTCCGTCAGTTCATTGACCATTAGATCATTATAAGTGGGTGTACCATAAGGATCCTGTTTGTCCCATGGCGAATAATAAATACAGGTACGGATACCTTCCTCTCTGCAGGCATCCATAAATTCGCGTACCAGATCCCCTTGCCCATCCCTCCAAGGAGTTTTGGCGATGGTTCTCTCTCTAAATTGACTGGGCCACAGTGTTAATCCGTCATGGTGCTTACAAACTAGGATTACCGACTTAATTCCCGCACTTTTAAAGGTTTCCACCCACTGTTTGGCATCCAGCTCCTCAGGATTAAAAACCGTTAAGTCTTCTACTCCTGACCCCCACTGCATTCCAGTAAAAGTATTGAGGTTAAAATGCACAAATCCTAACATCTCATATTGCTGCCATCGCAACTGACGAGCCGACGGTCTGACCTTCGACGCCAAGTCCACCAGCTCCTTATCGGACACTTTATCTGGCACCAAAACGGAAGTCCCGTCATAAAAAGAATTTTCCGTATACCGGACTTCCTCCTGCCTGTTTTGGGCCAGAATACTGCCTACTATCCCAAACAAAAGCAGAAATGAAACCCCTATTTTTTTTCTCATGAACAAATTGTTAGTATAATTTAAAGTTTCTTTTCAACAAGCCCTCTATTCAGATAGCCCCCAAATCTTTCAGGTAAAAGCTAAATCCCCCCAAAAGAACCAGGTGACTTACCATCAAAAATCCCCGAAATGATCATTCCGGGGATTTCAAGCATAAAACCCTAATTAAACCCTATTATATGATAACATCAGCAATATATAAAATAATTAGTGCAAAAGCACTAATAAATAAAAAATCCCAAAAGAAAGTCTTTTCCTAATTGCTGCCTTAATTGGTCATGGCCGCTCTACCAAGGGCCCTAACTTCAAACGACCAAGTTCCATTACATACTGATCAACTTTTCCAGGCTTTCCTTAAATTCCCTCACCTTATCGGGATAGCGATCGGCCAGGTTATTTTGCTCAAAGCGATCGGCTGACAGGTCATAAAGTGAAAAGCTCCAAGCACCATCTTTTGGAGACCGATGGGGAATAAATTTCCATTTGCCCGACCGCAGGGCATATTGGCCGGAATAGGTATGATGTACCATTTGTGTTCTGGAAGACCTATCGGAATCTCCGTTTAATAAGGACAAAAAACTCTCTCCGTCCCCCTTGGGCTCTTCTAGTCCCAGAACTTCAGCCGCCGTTGCATAGATATCCATGATGCTGACCAACTCATCGCTGCTGGTATTGGAGCCAACCACACGCGGCCACCTTACAATAAAAGGCACCCTGTGCCCTCCCTCCAAAAGCGATGCCTTATATCCGTTCAGGTCCCCACAGGATTTGTGGCCATAATCATTGCCATCATCACTGGTAGCGGTACCGCCATTGTCACTGGAGATGATCAATAAGGTATTATCCGCTATACCCAACTCATCCAGCTTCTCCATCACCTGCCCCACTGTCCAGTCAAATTCATAAACCATATCCCCTCTTTCCCCGGCCTGACTTTTCCCCTTGGCAAAATCAGCCGGCGTACAGGGACGATGCGGGGCCACAGTCGGAAAATACAGGAAAAAAGGTTTGCCAAGCCGGGCATTTTCCTCAATAAACTGTAAAGACTTTTCGGTCAGCGAAGGCCCGATCTTGGTATCGTCCCAGCCTTCTATCATCCAGCCTTCATGGACTTCACTGGCAGAAATCCCCTCCTTGGTGGACTGCCCTTTCTCCCGCCATACTTTTGGCAGACCATAAGTATAACGGTTTTCAATAAACACATGCGGTTCCATATTATGCCCCGCTCCTGACCCGAAGAAGTAATCAAAACCAAGGTCATTGGGACCTCCATAGGAGGGAGCCATAAAGTTCACCTCCCTGCTGCCTTTTATCCCTTTTTCATGCCAGTCTTTGGCTTCTACGAATCCATACCCCTGATTCTTCAAAAAGTTGATCCCCAGGTGCCACTTCCCTACCGCTGCCGTAGCATAGCCTTGGGAATGAAACATGTCTGCAATGGTCTCTTCGGATTTGTCTATCAAAGGATCATTATAGGTAGACCAAAGTACTTCCCGTTTAAGCTCCGACCTCCAGGCATATTTCCCTGTAATAAAACTGTAGCGCGAAGGCGTACATACAGAGGATGCCGAGTGGGCGTCGGTAAATACCATCCCCTCTTTGGCCAGACGGTTCATATTGGGTGTGGGGATTTTGGAATCAGCGTTATAACACTGCGGATCCCCATAGCCCATATCATCCGCCATGATAAATATCACATTGGGTTTGGAGTCTTGCTGTGCAAGGGACTGAAATCCAAAAAACATTAAAACCAGGGAGGCCACAAAGCCCCTTTGTAGTAAAATCTTCATATCAACAGAAATAATTATTGTTTAACTCGTCAAAAACTTTTTTCGAACATCCGTCTGCTCCTTGTTGGGCCCATTAGCCAAACACTTTAAATCCACGAATTTTGGGTTCCCCAATCGAATGCGTGATCACCAGCCTTATTTCAGCAACTTCCCTACCTTCAAAAATAGCGATATGCTTATGCCCTATAGCACTCCCCTTGTAAAGTTGAGTCCATTTGCCATTTACTTTTCCTTCCAGGACAAACTCACGCACCCGCTCCCCAAAACGAATATCCTCCTCCACCACTACCTGATGGACCGTTGGCTGGTTTTTCAACTTCAACCCCAGTTTGTTTCCTGTCCCGGATAGGCTAGCAATTGGTTCTGCATACCTTCTCCTCACTTCCTCCCCAAACGCTTTCATGCGGCTGGCATCCACTTCAGGTACCAATCCCCTATCATCCGGCGTAATCCCCAAAATCAGGGTACTGTTGTGCCCAACGCTGTTTTCGTACATGTGCATCAATTTCTCCAAAGGATATACATGGGCTTCATCTCCCGGTTCCCAGAACCATTCATGCCTTCCATTATACCCCCTCAATGGGGCATCACTCATGGCGGGCATGTAATAGGTCCCATTGGGATCCCCGGTTTTTAACAGCTGGAAGTTATTGGCGCTAATGATAGCGCGGGCACTTTCCCCCGCCCTGGTAGCCTTAAAAGGAAAGGTACCCCATGAAGGGTAAGGAACAGTTCCTGACTCACTTCCTCCCCAACGGATATCGGCGCGGTCATGGTTATGATAAAAAATGGCACCGGGCTGGTTGCTTTCTACGATACCCTGCACGTCCGGGCCGCCTTCAGCAGGCCCGTAAGCCCCTCCGTCAAACCAGATAATGGCCAGGTCCCCGTAGCGCGAGGTCAGTTCTTCCACCATACCCTCGCACATTTTATTATAATGAGCTTGCCGGTTTTGGGCAAATTGGCCTTCCCCGTTGACTTTAAAATCATGGATACCATAAAAAGAATTCCAGCGGATACCGATATAAATCCCCGGTTGGATGTCATATTTTCTACAGGATTCCACAAAATCCTTGACCACATCCCCTTCACCATCCCGCCATTGCACTGCTTTTAGGCAATAGGGGTTCACATCACTTTGGTAAAGAGCAAATCCTGTCTCATGGGTAGCCGTCAGTATGGCTATTTTCGCTCCCATGTCCTTTGCTGCTTTTATCCATTGATCAGTGTCCAGTTGTGCCGGATTGAAAATATTATAATCTGGGACCGGGGTGATTCGGTTTCTGGCCTGCACATATTTCTGACCGTCAAAGACATGAAGGTCATAATGAAACACAGCCACAAGCTCGGACTCTTGCCAGGCCAGCTGAGCGGGAGAGGGAAGGGGTAGGGTTGGTCTACTTTGGGCAAAGCCATTGGTCAAAGCGATTGAAGCCAAAACCAGAACTGTCATAACTCTATTAAGCATTTTAATCTTTGAATTTAAGGATATAACTTACCGTATAATCTTCCCCAAACACATTTGTGCCTGAAGGCAAATAAAGATATTGGGGCTTGCCCTCTACCATAAGCAATTGAGGTCTTTCAAACTTTGCATAAGGTCGGTTTTTTGGGCCGTAGTGTACTGCTGCCTTCGACATATCAAAAGGAATATAGGCATTGGCACGGTGAAAGCCCTTTTCATACTCACTGAAAGTAATTCCGTCTTCTGATAACCATAGCAAGCCACCACCTTCTTCAATCATTCCATGATTATCTGTGGTCAAAAGAGCGAACTTCCCCTCATACCTAAAAGCATAGCCATCTTCTATGCTTGTGCTGTTAGAGGTAACGGGATACGGGAGCTGAACATAAGGACCTTCCAGGTTTTCCGACAAAGCGAGCCCCATTCTGGCTTTTTCGGATTTAAAATATAAAAAATACCCCCCATTGGGATGCTTTAAAAGGGCTGGGTTATTCACCCCATTACTTGCTTGATAGTTCCAATAATCCGGATTTTTAGGCACATCCAGTATCAATCCGTCTTTGTTGACTTTTCTCCAAGGACCATAAGGGCTATCTGAAATGGCCATTCCTATTTTTTGATTGGAAGGATGTAGTGGACTGCTGGGGTTATCATTGGCGATATATAATAACACATATTTTCCATCCATAAAGTGTATAGCTGGATTATGAGCACCAAATCGATCCCAGGTATCCAAGCCGGTTCCTGCAATAGCCACATCCGAATAAACAAATGGCCCTTCTGGCCCCTCTCCTACATAGTGGGCGATCTCACTTCCTGATCGCCAACCTGGTTCCACTGTATTCCCCTTCCATCTGGCCACGAAAAGATGTAATTTTCCTTCTTTATCCATCACCGGAGAGGTTCCCCAAACCGTATATCCTGGCTCATCAATAGCTATCCCCACATATTCCCAACAGTCCGCAAATGTAACTTTTTGGGCCATTCCCATCTTACACACCAAGAACATAAGTAATAATCCAATAAACTTTCCTGTCATATTTATTCTTGTTATTTTTCTAAACCTATCATCAGAACTGCCGAAATCATTTTGTTAAAGGAATGGTCACTATATAGGAGTCATCACCCTTCTTCACTGCCATTCCCAATACTATGACATCACCATTTTCCTCATAAACAAATGGCCTCTCCATCCTATCCGGTTTGATCACCCCTCCGTTGCTTTGTGGAATGGCCTTTTTCATCACTTCATAATCATGGGCTTTTCCCCAATGTAGACCATCCACAGAGCTAACCAAGCCTAAAAAAGTATGGGCATGAAAAATCCCGTAATACTTTTCCCTTTGCTCATCATACCACAAGGACATATCTTCGGTATCCAAATCACCGATAACAGGCTTAGGCTGAATTACAAAATCCCCGTCCGGCCTATCACTGATGGCTATGGCCTGATTCCTGATAAATTTGGTCTGATTGGGCTTGTCCCCTTTTATTATCAAATAGTATCTTCCATCTTTTCCTCTGTCAATGGCCGGATTTACGGCCAATGTAGTAATTGGTCCAGAAGGCTCTATAAGCGCTTGGTCTTGCCTTACCCAAGGCCCTTCCAATGAATTAGACACTGCAACCCCTGTTCGCATATTGGGCCTAAGTATACCCCAATTTGGGTGACTGGAGCCTTTTAAGCTGGTTTCCATCAAATCCCCTTCCGTATAATCCGCGCGGTTTCCTAGATTAGTTCCTATATAATACAGGTAATATTTCCCCTCGAAATGCTTGATCTTAGGGTTATGTGCGGTAATAGCATCCCAGTGTCCTTTGCCCCTCCCTTGCAACACAGTCTCTTTATACGTCCAAGGCCCCGAAGGATGATCTGAGACGGCATGTGCTATTTCAGAATAGACCAACCAACCTGAGAATCTTGTACTTTTGGGCCACCTTGAATAAAACATATGGTACTGATCATCCTCCCCTTTGACAATCGAACCTCCCCAGTTATAATAACCTTCTGTCTTAAAGATGTTTTCAACACTTACGGGCTGTGTCTTTGTAGACAAAACCACTTCCTTCTGTGCCGTAGCACATCCTACTATCAGCACCAATAAAATGGCTACTGAAATTGACTTAAATTTCATAATGCTCCGATATATAAATTTGAAATCAGGTAGGATCCATTTTTAATGGTCCTACCTGATTTGCTGCTATTAGTCTACAGATCTATTTCTATCAGTCAATAATATTGATGGTCCAATCGTGCGTGGTCCCATCTGCGGAATGCAACCTGTAAACAAAGCTACCAAAAGAAAGGTCTGAAATAACACCACCTTTGGGAGCCCCGTTCAATGGTTCTACCAACTGACTTCTGTGCGTGATCAAAAAACCTGCTTCGGTCAACGCGTCCAATGACGGCACCGTAATGGTCGCGATAAAATTTTCATTGTCTATTTCCAGTGAAGTTCCACTGACAATAACCCTTCTGACCCCAGTAGTTTCTTGGTCGTCACTGTAATATTCTGCAAGGTGGAAATCGTCCCTTAGTTCATGTTGAAAAATCTGTACATTCTGGATAAATGCCTGGTCTCCCCACTGCGCCATATCCATATCTATTCTAGGGTCGCAGGAGATCAATCCTCCTACCAATAGGGCGACAAATATTATAATATATTTTTTCATCTTTTCTGTAGTTTAAATTTCACTTAAAACCAACCTGGATTTTGCTCGAGGGTCACCCCTCCTTTGGTTTGGTAAATTTCTATTTCTTCTGTTCCGATCGGAGACAAGTAATCCCTGGTAGACTCCACAAAACCTCCCGCTCCAGCATTACCAAAGTCAGCATGATTAAAGAAAGGATTGAAATAAGTCCCAGTCTGATCCAATCCATAATTATTGCCTTCTACAATGGCTACATCCGGGATACTTACCCACTGAAAACCTTCTTCCTCTATCAGTCCGTTTTCATTATTCCAGTAAGCTATAAATTCCTGGGCATGGGCACCTAAAGGCTTGAACCCATTGAACACTTCTTCAAGCATGGCCCACCTTCTAAGATCGTCCCATCGAAATCCTTCCAAAGCCAGCTCAATCCGTCTTTCCCTCCTTATTTCGTTGACTATATTGGCTTCCTCGGGATTAAACCCATCCTTGACCGAATAGGAAATCGGCCAGGCATTGATGGCAGCAAGATCCATGTTGGGCATACCAGCCCTTTGCCTGATCAAATTGACACTTTTGTCCAGGTCATCCTGACTTATATTCCCCAAAATAGCCTTGGCCTCCGCATAGTTGAGCAAAGCTTCTGCATATCTCATGATTAAATCAGACGTTTCCCCATTTCTCCACTCCGTCACATCAAACAACACCCCCTTCCATGGCCGATAACCTGTTGGAGAAGGCTGTCTCTGTTGATTTTGGATAATTCCTGGATAACTGGTTTTATAGGCGTGTTGGGATCCCCCTGATGGATCATTAGCCACATCAAATACATCGTAGAAACGAATGCCTTTCTCCTCATCATTTACAGGCCTGGTCCAAATCGTCTGGGACAATCGAGGATCCTTGTTTTGGCCCAAGGACCTCAAACTGCTATCATCATAAGGCAAACTGGAAAGTTCAGCAGGCAGCCCGTCGGCCATTAAAAAGGCATCCACCAGCTGTTTGGTAATGCCCATGCCCGTACCTTCGTTAAAATTCCCGTAGACATTATGCGTCAAGGAAGCCTCTTGACTGAATACACGATAGAAAAATGCCCCAGAAACCCCTTGATAACTTTTATGCTGGAATAACTCCACCAAATCACCTTGGTAAATATTACCTCCCTGATAAGCAATCAATGCTTCCCCGGCCTCCACCGCTGCCTGCAAAAATTCTGTACCATCACTGCCTTCCGCAGCAAATACAGTGCCCTCTGCTCCATGGTAACGCTCCCAGCTGCCTTCAAAAAGCCCTACCCGGGTTTTCAACAATAATGCTGATTCCTTGTTGATCCTCCCGTCGCCTGCAGCGGATTTCCAGGAAAGGTTTGCGATCGCAGAATCCAGATCAGTCATGATCTGCCTTGCCACGGCTACCCTATTATCTCTGGACCGATAAAGTTCCTCACTGTCAATGTTAAGCGACTTTGTAATAATGGGCACCCCTCCATAGTCACTCAACAGGTTAAAATAAATCGTTGCCCTGGTAAAAAACACCTCACCGGTATATTGTCGAGACAGTATATCCCTTGGCACTTTATAGGTATTTTCCAGAAAATAGTTTGCCCTACGGATAAAATTATAATGCCCGTTCCAGCCTACAGAGCCCGGGGCCGCACCCGAAACCCCTCGAGTATTTATTCTACCAGCAGGATCCGCATCCACCAAATTATCTGTTCCGTTTTCTGCACCAAGAACTCTGTTGTTCCCCACAGTCCTCAAGAGCATATTGTTATCATAAAACGCATTGACGTAGCTCTTTAAGTCACTGGAACTATTAAAAAAACCTTCTTCACTGAAACTATCCAGTGGTTGTAAGTTCAGAAAATCATCATCACATGCCGCCATGATAGTACACAAGGCCAGCAACATAAAGTATATATTCAACTTTTTCATCTTCTCCATCTTTTTAGGGTGCATGATTAAAATCCGACATTAAGGCCAAAAGAAACCGTTTGTGAAGTAGGGTACCCGCTTACCCCGCTTCGAATAAGCGTGGGATCCAGCTTAAGCCAGGAGTTGTTATAAATAAATCCTAAGTTCTCAACCGAAGCATTTATGGAAGCCCTTTTCAATCCAATCCGTTGGATAAGTTCCGGGTTAAAGCCATAACTTAAATTGATGTTCTTGATCCTAAGGTTGGAAAGGTCAAAGGCATAATGGTCATTTACCATGTTGACATTCTTTCCGTTTTGATATATCCTAGGGAAGAACGCATCAGGATTGTCCACTGACCAATAGCCCAGCTCATTATGCAAGTCATAAGCCGTTCTGGAAGACCAACCGGTAGTTGAAGCATGGCCCATGGCCCTGTCGTTGTTGACGTAGCGGGTCTCTTGGCCTACCCCATCCAGGAACACGGACAGGTTCCAGCTTTTCCAACCAGCCCTGAGGAACACGCCATATTTGTATCTTGGGTAGTTATAGCCCAACAGTTCTCTGTCTCCTTGGGCAAACCAGTAGCCTCCAGAACCGTTTCCGATAATTCCGTCTCCATCAAGGTCTTTATAAAACACGTCTCCGGGAAAATAAAACCCGTTGCCATTGGCCACCCAGTTGGTAAGGTTTTCATTATTTTGTGCGATGCCTTCAAACCTTTGCCCATATACTTGTCCAAAGACTTCTCCAGGTGTCCAGGTTCCCCCTCTCAATCCAGCTTCATTACCTGGACCGTATTCCACAACATATCCTATATAATCTGATAATACCCCTCTGATTCCATAGCGTAATGGAGCACCGGCAATATTAAAAGCCTCATCCTCCCAGTCCAGGGAGAGTTCCCAACCTCTGGTTTCTGTCACCGCGTTATTTGCACTGGGCACGGCTGTCCCCAGAACCACTGGAAGCTGTTCTGCTACACCCAAAGCATCATAGGTGGTTCTTTGGTACCAATGGTATTCCACTTTCAACTTGCTTTGAAAAAGCCCAGCTTCTACTCCAAACCCAATGGATTGAGGCTTTTCCCAAGTTCTGTCGGACCGTGCCAGTGGTGGAGATACCACATAAGGCTGTCGACCACCTTCCAATATCGACCTGGTGGTGGGACTGGTACCAAAAACAGGCTGGTACGTGTACAAATCCTCGTTATCATTGGTTCCCCCATTTCCATTTACATCCAAGCGCTGGTTACCCAACTTCCCCCAAGAACCTGTCAGTTTGAAAACATTGACAATGTCTTTAACAGGCCAAAAGTCTTCCATGGCCACATTATAACCTGCGGACACGGAGGGGAAAAAGGCCCACCTGTTTTCCTCTGCAAAACGTGAAGAGCCATCGTATCGTCCATTGAAGTCCAACAAATACTTGCTTTGGTAATTGTAGCTTGCGCGCATGTAGACACCTCTTGTCGCCCATTGGAAAAGACGTTCCGTCATAGAGAAACTGTCCCCGTAAGCATTGCTCAGCACAGGAAACTCCTTGCTGTACAAATCCCTTCTGCTGGTGTTGATCGCGTTGAATTTGTTATACTCCTGTTGCGCTCCCAACAGGAAAAGCATATGGTGATCTTGGATGTCCTTCTTATACTCCACATTGAAATCCGCCTGATAGTAATGTCGGTTCGCTTCCCTTCTGTCCAGTTCATTATAGGCCGCAGAACGGGCAGATCTCCTGAACGTACCGTCCCCTTGATCCACCATCACTTCAAATGTGGTCGATCGGTCATTGTTATAAGTGATGTTTCTGGAATACTGGCCACGAATGGTCATTCCCTTCATCGGCTTGATCACCAGGTTGGGCGTCATCCAAAGCTCATCTTCATTGCTTTCAAAATTCCCTTGCAAGCCATCAAATACAGTAAAAGCACTTAACCAGTGGTAATTGCCGTCAGGATTCTTGATAGGGACATTGGGAAAATAACTGATCTGATTCCATAAATTACCGTCAGAGCCCGTCGTACCGGCTGCCCCCCTAAAATTTGGACGGGTGGTTTTAATATTTGAATACCGCACATTCAAGCCTACATTGATCCATTTATTGATATCAGTATCCACTTTCAGCATGGCATTGTACCTGGAAAACTTGTCCAAGTCGGTATTGTAAACTCCTTCCTTAGAATTATAGCCCAAACCCAAATAATAAGTCGTGCTCTGATCCCCACCCTTGATCGTCAAGTTATGCGTGGAATTGACAGAATGATCCTTAAAGGCCGCTCCTACATAGTCGGTATTGCTATGGGCATAGTTATGAGCTTCCCAACGCATATCGTCTTCTGCATTTCCCCCATCCCTTTCGCCAATCCTGCTATTATTGGGGATTTCTCCTGCTATATGCCTTCTGATATTGTCGATGGTCACTTGAGGGTAAAAGCCCGTCACCTGCTGTGAATTGTAAAAAGCATCATTCATATCCAAGGCAAAGTCCAATGCATTTTGAGTGCGGGGTAGCATAAAAGGACTATTAATCTGCACATTGGTCGAATAGTCCACTTGCATGGGACTGCCCTTCTTCCCCTTTTTGGTCGTAATCACAATAACCCCATAAGGGGCACGAGAACCATAAATAGCCGAGGCTGCGGCGTCTTTTAGCACGGAAATAGACTCTACATCATTCGGATTCAAGGTATTGATATCCTGTTCTACTCCATCTACCAGAACCAAAGGGGATTGTGAAGTACCCAAACCGGTAAAACCCCGGATGTTTAAACTGGCTGTGGCGTCAGGTGCGCCTGAATTTAGGCGAATATTAAGACCAGGCACTGAGCCTTCCAGCATCTCCGCCACAGTCCTCACCGGCCTGTTTTCCAGCACCTTTGGATCAACCATTTCCACAGCTGCGGTTAGATTGGACTTCTTTTGTGTACCGTAGCCGACTACTACCACTTCTTCCAAGTCTCCTACATCTTCATCCAAACTCACATTGAGTTCTGAAAGGTTATTGACAGGAACCGTTTTGCTCTGGTATCCTACAAATGAAAATACCAGTGCTGCATTGTCTTCAACAGAGATGGAATACATCCCATCAAGGTCCGTCACAGTGCCGTTTACGGTACCTTTCTCCACCACGGTTACCCCTGGAATAGGCATTCCGTCCGGGGCAGTGACCTTGCCACCTACCTTGATCTGTATCCTAATGGGCGACACGACCTTCTTTTGTTTATTTTCCTTTACGCTGAGTGTGTTGTCCACCTGCTTGAAAGCCAGTTGATGGCTTTTTGCCAAGCTTAGGAGAACCTCCTCCAAAGTCTGGTTATGGGCACTCAGGCTTACCGGAGGAAGGTTTCTTACCAAGTCATCCTTATAAATAAACTTAAACTGGGTCTTGGCTTTGATTTGATCAAAGGCTTCTTTCAAAGAAACCTCCTTCAACTCAAGACTTAGTGAGACCTTACTGATATCCAGTGACTCTTGGGCCTTGGAAGGACCTGCCATCAGCAGGTTCAAAAAAAGCACCTGAAGCACAAAGCCGTATAGGTAGTATTTTCCTATCATACACAGTGCATGTAATGTTTTTTTCATAATTTTGAGTGTTTTGTAGTTAATATCGGACTGTAAAACATCAGCAAATAGCCTAAAGCCTGAGAAACTTGGCTATTTACCAAATCGGGCCAATGAACTTTCATTGGCCTCTTTTGTCAGGTTTTAATCATCGGCATTTTCTTTAAATTTTACGGTTATTTTTTTATGGTCTATTGAATAGTCAAACCCCAAAGTATAGCCAAGGCTTTCCAATACATTTTTCAAGGAGGCATTGTCAAATTCTCCGGATATTTTCTCATCTCTTTGAGGATGGTTTTCCATGTTTATTTCGACAGCATACCAACGCTCCAACAATAGCTTCAGCGCTGAAAATCTAATATTGGTAAAACTCAACACGCCCTTTTTCCACCCCAAAGCAGCGAATGGATCAAATTTACTTCTGTTAATTCCTGCTTTTTGCAAAACCGCTGCTTCCCCAGGCTCCAAAAAAATATCTTTCTCTTCATCCTCTACCCGGTAGACCCTGACCTTCCCTGTGGCCAACTGCACACTTGGTCCATTTTCAGGATAGGCATTGATATTAAAGGAAGTCCCTACCGCCTCGGTCACCATCTCACCGGACTGCACCCTAAAAGGCAAAAGGGTATCATGTGCCACCTCAAAAAAAGCTTCGCCTATCAAAGTGATATTCCTATTTTCCTTTCCAAAATTCTCCAAATAGGAAATTTGGCTGGCCGCATTCAAAAACACCGTGCTGCCATCAGGTAAAAACAACTTTGATTTTTGACCCGCCGGATTTGATTTAACGATTATCTTTTTATCTCTTACCACTTTTTCAGGCTCATCGTTGGTCTGGATTTTCAAAAATGATAGAGATGCCATAAATACTAATAGTAGAACAGCCGCTACCCTCAACCAAGAGTAGTCCCATCCCCCCTTTTCACGTGTTTGAAAAGGCAATTCTTTTTTTGTCTTGCCTTGAATACTTTGCTCAATTCGACCGAACAATCCTTTTTGTTTGACATCCTCCCATGAATCTCCCTGATGGTCCAAGGCTTTAATCACTGCCTTTGCCTGCTGGTACAACTGCCCGTTAAAATCACTGCTCTCCACCCAATCTGTCCACTTCAGATTTTCTTTTGGCTCTCCCTTTTGCACCCACTCCTTAAAAGAAGGGTCAAACAATAAATCTTCTATTTTAGTATAGTATTTCATTTCTTTTGATCAACTGACCTAAAGAGTACAAAAGGCCTAAAATCTCATCGCTCAAAACAAAAAAATTTTATATTTTATTTACCCACCCCTTCAACCTAATAAATCGAACTAACATACTATGAGCAACAGCCATTACACAAAATAAAAATGAAACAATATAATATTCCGAATAAAAAACAGTCAATAAATAGAATCTAAATGGATCATCTGAAATTGAAGCAGACATAAGTCCCTAATAAAACACAGCCAGCCACACGCTATAGAAGGGTGATTTTGATGTGATCACCAAAAAATAATTCAAAAAAACCTGGAAAAGGGAGTCAAACAACAAAGCACAAACGCCAGTTTTCTTATATCGAGACTACTTTTCAATGTCCGAATCCCCTTAAAAATCAGATTATAAATGGAAGGCACCTGTACCCCCATCAATTCTGAAATTTCCCCATAATCCAGCTCTTCAATTACCCGAAGATAAATGGCTTCTTTCTGCCGTAAAGGCAACTTTTCCAAAGCCTCGGTAATTTTCAGACTTGATTCTGCTATGATCCTGTTCCTCTGTAGCAGTTCCTCAAAAGATTCCTCCCACAAAAACTTCGCATGATACTCTTCTAGCGAATCCCTCTTATACCGGGCATTTACCTTTTTGATAATCTCTCTTCTGAAGGTGGAGAAAAGATAAAATTTGATGGACTTTTGGATATTGACCCCGTCTTTCACACTCCATATGTGTACGAAAACATCATGAATAACATCTTGAATTAAATCCTCATCCTGAGTAAACTTGAAACCGTACTTAAACAAATCATTGGAATAGGTATCATAAATATGAGCAAAGCCCTTTCTGCCATCTTTTACTATCTCCTTCCATAGTTCAGCATCTCCCTTGCAATAATCCTTTTCCATACCCTTTTGCTAAAAACCTTATATCATATTTATACTCGCTTTTATAAATATAGACCTTTTGGCCTAAAACAAAAACACCAAGTTTTATTTTTTCATAAAAGAAAGTTCCAGCCAACCTGGTAAGAAAAAGACAGTAAAACTCACTTACTTAAAAAAACACCGCCTCATTTCAGCAAGAACCAAAGAATTTGGAAAGTCCAGAAAATAAACTTATAAATAATGAAAGATTATTTTATAATATCCCATTAGAAATATATTCATTTTATTATTTTCTTAGTTAATATTACTCCTGACTAACCTTAAAAACAAAATTATTATGTTCAAGAAAAAGATGCATTTTTCTAGGGTGGCCGGGCTATGCCTTTCAGCCATTACCCTACTGAATTCATGCGATGAGGCAGATCTAGCCGGATCAGAGAGCCTTGATGTTTATCAAAAGAAGCTCTCCCTTCCCCATCAAAAAAAACTCAATGTCATTTATTTCCTTCCAAATGACATGGCCCCCCATTTGGAGTATGAAAGGAGATTGTCAGGGGCATTGAAACACATGCAGGACTACTATGCCCAGCAGCTTCTTTCTCATGGCTTCGGAAACCGGACTTTCGGTTTGGCAGAACATGACAGTATTCCAGGGTACGTAGATGTAAAGGTCATTCACGCCAAAGAGGACCACACTTACTACCCCTATTCGGGAGGCGGAAACAAAGCCGTGAAGGAAATCAAAGCTTATTTTGAAGAACATCCAGAAGAAAAAACCAGTGAGCATTTTCTGGTCTTTATCCCCAAACATGAAGACGGCACAGGGGTGCCCTTCTATGGTCTGGGCAAATTTGCCTTTACCAGAGACTATCCTGGAGGCTACGATATGGACAAATGGGTAGACGATGTTGGTTTCCCTACGGTGGATGATAAATGGATAGGCGGCACCATCCATGAGCTGGGACATGGCCTCAACCTGCCCCATAACCGTCAGAAAGTTTCGGACAACTTCACCGCCATGATGGGCAATGGCAACAGCTCCTATTGGAAAAGCCCGGACGATATAAAGTTCACCAAAGCTTCGGCCTTAATCCTTAGGTATAACGAGCTTTTTACCAATAACGCACCGTTTGAATTTTATCAGGAAGCACCTGTACTTGAAATCAAGCATCAGCGGATCTACGCGGACACCGACTACCTTTACGTGCAGACCAAATTCACCAGCTCCGTTCCGGTAAAAGGAGCAATCGTTTACAATGATCCGAAAACCAATCCGAATGACGCGGATTATAATGCAATTTCCTGGGCTTCCAGAGACATCATGCAGACCGGAACAGCAGACAGTGTCTCCTTCAAAATGGCCCTCAGCGATATTGATGAGCACTTCAAGGAACATCCCTTCTCTTTACGGATGACATTTGTACATGAAAATGGCCGAACCATCAAAACCTCTTATCCCTATAATTTTGTGAACGGCAAACCGGATATTGATTTGAATGAAATCACTTATGATGACTTGGACAAATCAAATTGGTCTGTGATAGACTTTTCATCTCAAGAAGATGACTTTGAAGATTCAGGTTGGGCGCACGATTTGATTGACAATGACATCTCGACCGTTTGGCATTCTGGCTGGTACGGAAGCCAACCTACTCCTCCTCACCACATCACTGTTGATATGAACACTGCCTTGAAGATTAAGGGAGTTTCTATTATTCAAAATCAAAAAGCCACTAATGCTATGCTAAAGAATTTCACAGTATTTGTCTCTGAAGACAACAGTTCATGGACGAATGCTGGAGACTATTTGGCTACCACCAGCAAGGGAAGGCAACAATTCGTATTCCCTGCACCTATAAACGCACGCTTTATAAAATTAGTAGCTCATGATTCCTATGGCAGCCCGGTGGGAGTCAGGATTGCTGAATTAGCGGCATTCTAACTACGCTTTAACTTCTTTTTACAATTAACACAGTCCAAGGAAATTTTGGACTGTGTCCTTTTTTTAGCCTCTACAGGCAATGGTCTGTTCCCTTGACTTCCCACCACTGGCCTCTCGCCTATTTTCAGCGCAATGAACCGCTCCTATAAATTATCAATTGACTTCATGGCCAAATCTTTAATTTTACGATCTCCTGATTGCTGCAAACGCCCAAATGTCCCAGTTTAGCTGGTCTTGATTATAAAAGAATATAAACCGCAAAAATTCGAATTAATGAACAAACGTATTTCCTTGATTTTTCTGTGCTTATTAATGGGTATCCACTCCTTTGCACAGCAAGAAAAAGAAACTGAAACACCACCAAACAGCCCAAAACCCCTTTCTTGGGAAGAAATACCGGATTGGGAAGCCTTGGCGGCTGGCAGCGGCCAATTATCCCCCGATGGCAAATGGTTTGTCTACCTGACAAAAAAAGTGGAAGGGAATGCCAAACTGGTCTTAAAATCCATTGACACCGATGCAAAAGAAAAGACCTATCCTGTAGGGGAAACCAGCAACCCTAGACTGGCCTTTTCTAAAGACAGCCGGTGGCTGGCCTTTATGGAATACCCCAATGCCAAGGATAAAAAGGACAAATCAAAAGCTAAAAATCTGTCCAATAAGCTCATCCTTATTGACCTAAAGGAGGACAAAAAAGAGGTTTTCGACAAGATACAAAGCTTTAGTTTTAATAATGAAGCCAGTACACACCTAGCCCTTAACCTTAAAAAAGAAGGTGGAAGCGGCAAAGGGTCAGATTTGCTGATTTATCATCTGGAAACAGGAACCAAGCAAAATATTGGAAATGTACTTGAATTTTCCTTTAACAAACCCGGTGAATATTTGGCCTATACGGTAGATGCAGCCAATAAATCAGGAAATGGCATTTATCTATGGGATGTTTCCAATAACCGTACGCAAGTTCTTGACAGTGATGAGGCCAGCTATAAGTCCCTTGACTGGACCGAGGAGGGCAATGCTTTTACGGCATTAAAAATGGTTGCAGATAAAAAGTACAAACAAGACCTTGGAACTGTCCTGGGCATTAAAAACCCCAAGTCACCGGAAATAATTGTATTTGACCTCCAAAAGGACAGCACAAGCTTCCCCACCCAATATACCATTAGCCCAAATCAAAAACCCAGTTGGTCTGAAGATCTCAAACTGCTCTTTTATGGTATCCATGAGCTAGAACTGGCCAAAAAACCCGAAGAGAAGGCAAAAGTGAACAAGGATTCCCTAAAGGCGCTCGAGTCGGAGAAAATTGCATCCTTGAGGGCAGACACCACCATAAAATCCATGGCAGACCTAAAAAAAGCACTTTCCCAAATGGAAAAGGCAACCAGTACTCCCAAAAAACAACCTAATAATGCCAGCAAGCCGAATATGACCATTTGGCACTGGAAGGATGAGCAGCTACAGTCCCGTCAGGAAAAACTGGAAAATAGTGAAAAGCGAAAAAGCCTGATGGCTGCCTACCACACTGAAAACAAAAAACACATCCCCCTTCAGGACAGTACACTTTCCGACCTCAAAATTTTACCCAAACAGCATTATGCTTTGGCGTCTGACCCAAAGCCCTATGAGCTTCAGAGCAACCTGACAGGAAAAAACTATAGGGATTTCTATATCATTGACGTAAGGACTGGAGCAAAGAAACTCTGGAAGAAAAAGTTTCACCTTCCTTCTGGGGCAAGCATACCCAAGCCTTCACCCGACGGTACCAAAGTCCTGTTTGCCACAGATGGGGACTTCTATATTTTTGACCTGGATACTAACAAAGAAATCAACCTTACGGCTACTATAGAAGCCTCCTTTGTCAACCATGACGATGACCACAACCTCTCCCTACCTATGAATTATCCTATAGGCTGGGACAGGGAAAGCGAGTACGTATTGCTAAAAACCGATTTTGATATCTGGCAGATCCCGGTGGATAAAAAGAAAAAAGCTGTGAATTTAACCTTGAATGGGGAAGTTACACAAATAAGGTATCAGGGCAGGTACGAAATCTATCCGGATGAAAAAGGAATAGATCTAAGCAAAAAGCAGTACTTCAGGGCTTATGGGGAATGGACCAAAAAAAGCGGTATTGTCAGCTTAAAGGGAAGCAAATCCGGGCTTCAGCCGGGACCAGAAGTATTGATATGGGAAGATGCCATGGTGGGCCAGTTCAGTAAGGCCCAAAATGCAGAGAAATTTGTTTACTCCCGAGAGTCCTTCAACACCCCCCCGGCGTACTATGCCTGGGATGCCAGCTTGGAAAAGCCTGAAAAATTAACCAAGGAACCGAACAAAATGGGGGAATATTCCTGGTCTTCAGGAGTGCGTTTAGTCGATTACGCTTCGGACAAGGGCGACAAATTACAAGGTGCTTTATTACTTCCGGCCAATTATGTAGAAGGCAAGCAATACCCAACCATTGTGTATTACTATGAAAAACTCTCGGCCAACCTTCACAATTGGATCCCCCCAAATTTTAGCGGCACAGGCTGGAACCCCAATGTATACACCAGCAATGGATATGCGGTATTTATGCCGGACATCACCTATACCTTGGATGATCCAGGTATGTCCGCAGTTTGGTGTGTACTCCCTGCGGTAAAAGCCGCCATTGAAACCGGGATCATCGACCCTTCCAATATCGGCATTCACGGACATTCCTGGGGAGGTTATCAAACCGCTTTTCTCATTACCCAAACGGATATGTTCAAAGCGGCTGCCGCTGGAGCGGCCCTGACCAATATGATTTCCATGTATGACCTCATTTATTGGAATTCCGGAAATGGCAATATGGCCATCTTTGAGTCCTCCCAAGGCAGATTTACGGGAGGGCCATGGGAAAACTGGGAATCCTATGAACGGAACAGTCCAATTTACCATGTTAAAAACGTGCATACCCCCTTGCTGATGTTACACAATGACAAGGATGGAGCGGTAGACTTCACCCAGGGCTTGGAATATTATAATGCACTGAGAAGGCTGCAAAAGCCTGTAGTAATGGTGCAGTACAAAGGTGAAAACCATGGACTGTCCAAACTGGAAAACAAAAAAGATTACAGTGTCCGCATGATGGAGTTCTTTGACCATCACCTGAAAGGAAAAGCCGCTCCGGCATGGCTTGAATCCGGAGTAAAAGCCATCGATTTGGACGAACATCTGGAAGAAAGGGCTTTTTAAGCCCTTTCTTCCAATTACCTAAAAGAGGCTACCTCATAATAAGTAAACAGGTCATCAGGAGCAAAGCTTGGTGATCTTGATAAAGCATAATGATGAGGCAGCCTCTTTTTATTCAGGTTTAATGGCCCCGATAAAATTGGCACCATTTATTTCCTGTCCCAGAAAATCAGTAGGCATTTGCAGCCCCCTGAGCAAACCAAAAGCATCACCTTTTATCCTTTTCACTTCTACCCCTTGCTTTACCAATTCAACGTTGTGGGGGATATAGTCGGACGGTTTTTCTCCTCCTGCACTCGCGAATTGGGGATTTCCGTAAATAGGAGATTGGTCATAGATCATCGCTTCTTTTGGCCAATTGCTCTTGTCGTAGAAGAGATTGTTTTCAAAAACCACGTTTTCCAAGCTCACATTCCCCTTTCCGTCATCAGGATTGTACTGGTCTCCCAACACGTACTTACTTCCGCCTTCCACACAAAAAATATTATTGGCGATCAAAATCCCACTGGAATTATTCTCAATGGCAATTTTAGCGGTATGGTCTTTACTGACGTAAATGGTATTATTATAGAAATAGGAATTAATCGGGCCCTTTCTGGCTTTTTTACCCTGATAGCCGCTTAACCAAAAAACTTTCCCTTCCTGAAAAGCTCCCCCTACCCCTTTTTCCCTATGTCCATCGTTTACACTGATATTGAACCGGTAGGAGCAGTTGAAGTTATTTCCCAAAATCTCACAAAAACCTCCGGCATTAAAAGCACTGAAGTTGTATTGCATGACCACATTGTCACAATTAAAGTCAATATGTGCTCCTGCCGAGTCCGCAGGTCCGTTGGCATGCATAAACTGATTGTGCTCTATCATTACATGGGATGATCCCCAAGTCCAGAGCCCACTTCCCCGGCCCCACTTTCTACTGTCATCTGGACTCCCGGAATAGTGCACCTTATTGTTGGTCACATGGACAAAGCGAACCCCTGACATTTGAATGCCGGGTCCACCAGGCCGCAGCACCTCATTGTTGCTGATGGTGACTTGCTGTATATTATGATTTTTGCCGGTCAGCTTGATTCCCGTATGGGCTACATTTTCAACCTTACAATTACTGATCTTTACCTCTTGAATCATACGCTCAGGATTGCTGTTGATCACCCTGATACCCCAACCGTAACGCTGTGTTCCATTTGCCGTTTTGACTTCATTTTCTCCCCGGTTTTTCCCCGGATTCTCAAAAAATACATCGTGGATATAAACATCATCGATTGCTATTCCCTCCACCTTTTCCGACTCTTGGTTGGTCACCAAAATCCCACACCTCATTTTTGCTTGTTGCTCCATCCCCTCCAAAAAACCATCTGCTTTGATCTCCAATCCGACGATACTTATCCAAGAACAATCCCTCAATACTATCCCTGCATCCTGGCTATTCGCATCAATCACTGCCTTGGAATCCCCCTTTCCATCCCATGAAAAAGACTGAAAAACAATGGGAGCATTTTTTGCTCCCATTATACCTTTTAAATTGATCGTTCCTTCAAATACTTCTCCAGAAGCCAGCAAAATCCTATCACCAGCTTTTAGTTTCAACTGCCTGATCTTATCAAGACTTTGAAAAGCTTCCGATGGACTCCCTCCGGAATTTGTATCCCTTCCCTTGGTGGGGTGTACATAGTAATCCTTGGCATGGCCATTAACACCCATGACCAAAAAAAACATACACAAAACATTAAGGATTAACAGCTTGCTTCTCATCTTAACAATTTTAGGATTATTTCTTTTCAACACACTTTATTGCATCCACCAAAGTTGTTTCCATACTTTTTCGCCATCATTGGCCTGGGACACACCGGGGGTACTTCTTCCTTCTTTAATGTATTTGGTCAGTAGGGCCTGAAGCTCCTCTACCTTTTCTGGATAATCGGCTTGTAAGTTCTTCTGTTCGCTTGGGTCTTCGCTGAGTTTGAAGAGTTGGACAGGAGGCAAACTGTCTCCCATGGCTTCCACTTCCTTGGGAGTGGGGTAGCTCCATCCTCCCGAGCCTGCCGTCATGGCCAGCTTCCATTCCCCTTTCCGAATGGCAAAACTGCCGTTTACAGAATGGTGAACGATAGCCTCTCTAAAGTCACCTTCCACTTTTTCTCCACTTAGCAAAGGGAGAAAGCTGTAGCTGTCTTCCCCTTCATTGTCTTTCAACTGATAGCCTACGAGATCTGCACAGGTAGCCATCAGGTCGGTAGTACAGATGGTCTGCTCGTTGACACTTCCTGCTGTCACTACCTTGGGCCACTTGACGATAAATGGCACCCGGTGCCCTCCTTCATAGATATCCGCCTTATGCCCTCTATACACTCCGTTTGGATAGTGTCCCTGGGCGATCAGTTCCCCGATCTGGGAAGCCGGAGAAGCCCCATTGTCCGTGGTAAATACGATCATGGTATTCTCCTCTATCCCGGCTTCTTTTACCGCCGCCAACAACTGCCCCATATAATCATCCACCATCATCACAAAATCCCCATAAGGATTCAGACCGCTCTTTCCCTGCCACTCTTCAGTGGGCAAAATAGGCGTATGTGGTGATGGTAAAGGAAGATAAAGGAAAAATGGCTCGCCGGTAGTAGCCCGCTCTTTTACGTAGCTAATCCCTCTTCTAAAGAAATTCGGCGTCACATCCCAATGATCAAAATCAGGTGAGGTCATTCCCTTTCTCCACCAGCCATACTTGTCCTTGCTTTGGGTAGAATCCGTAGGCACAGCAGTTACCTTTCCGTTTTCAACATAGACATAAGGAGGGATATCCAAGGAAGCTACATGCCCATAGGCATAATCAAAGCCATTGTCATTTGGGTTATAAGTGACCGGTTGGGTAAAATCAATATTTCCTGCTGCATCTTTTCCCCAATTCCAGCCCAAGTGCCACTTCCCTATAAATGCCGTATGGTAACCGTGCTGGCTCAACACGGATGCCACGGTGGCCCTGGTGGAATCGATCAGGGCTTCGGAATCTCCCCAAAGCACCCCATCCTTCAGTCGGGATCGCCAGTTGTACCTACCGGTCAAGATCCCGTATCTGGTAGGTGTACATACGGAAGAAGAAGTATGGGCGTCCGTAAAACGCATCCCTGCCGCCGCCATCTGATCCAAATGAGGCGTCGCTATTTTACTCTCGGGATTATTGGCCCCTACATCTCCAAACCCCATATCATCTGCCAAGACATAAATGATATTTGGAGGAGTGGTTGTAGCTTTTTCTTCTTTGGGCTGACAGGCAAAAAAGCTAAGAATTACTGTGAGCATGCACAGTCTTTGATAAATAGGTATCATCGTTATTTTCATTTAAAACATTCGGGCAATTAACTTAATTTCTCCAAGAAACCCTTACACCAAACTGACGCAATCCCGTATTATTTTTGCGCTTTGGCCGTTCGACTTACTAATTAAAACAGACCCGACAGGTTTTGAAAACCTGTCAGGTCTGTAGAAGATCTTACCTGTTCTGAAAAACTATTTACCGACTATTTTTTCAAGCTCCGTCTTCATTTCTTCCACTACCTGTGGAAATTGAACGGAGGCATCATTGGCTTCTGTTGGGTCAGCCTTGACATCAAACAGCTGATCCTCTTTGGAAAAACCGGTTTTGATTTTTGGTCCCCAAGGCACCATTTCAGGCCCATTATTGGCTGGGATATATTTATATCCATCCTGCCTGACATAAGCCAAGTTACCAAACAGGGCCTCCTGCACCAAACCGTATCTTCCCTCTTGGTCCTTTCCTATCAATGCTTTCCATTGGTTTTCCGTATCGATGGCCTGTTGTTC
Organism: Echinicola sediminis; assembly: GCF_054777495.1. Classification (NCBI taxonomy): domain Bacteria; kingdom Pseudomonadati; phylum Bacteroidota; class Cytophagia; order Cytophagales; family Cyclobacteriaceae; genus Echinicola; species Echinicola sediminis. The sequence goes on from NZ_BAAHAP010000032.1 coordinate 54,719, forward strand.
ATTGTACGCTACTTCCAATTGGGCCGCAAAGGACCCCAACAAATCCACCTGACTGAAAAGCGCAGGTGAAATAGCTCCTTTTTTGATTGCCGCAGGCCATTTCACAATGAAAGGCACCCTGGTACCTGCCTCCAAGGCACTGTATTTTCCTCCGCTAAGCTTTCCCCATGGTTGATGATCACCCAACTTTTCCCGTGCATCGTCCTCGTATCCATCATCCAGCACGGGACCATTATCACTGGAAAATATGACCATGGTATTTTCTTCCAGCCCCTTTTCCTTCAACAGCTTCATCAGCTCTCCTACAGTCCAGTCCAATTGGGCTATTACGTCTCCCCTAGGACCAAAACCGGTGCTTCCCTGAAAACGCTCGTGGGCAATTCTCGGCACATGGATATCATGGGTGGAGAAATACATAAAAAACGGCTTTTCTGATGTAGCTGAAATAAAATCGGCGGCCTTGTCCACAAAGGTCTGGGCAAAATCCTCATCCCTCCAAAGGGCAGACTCGCCACCTGCCATATAACCGATCCGGCTGACGCCATTGACAATCGTATGGTTGTGTCCGTGGGACCACATCATCTTCAGTTTTTCGGGATGCTCTTTTCCCGTGGGCCTGTCCCCTACTTTTTTTCTATAGCTGACCTCGATCGGATCATTGGGATCCAAATTGACCACGTGATGATCCTCCACAAAGACCGTAGGGACACGGTCTCCTGTTGCCGGAATGATGAAGGAATAATCAAAACCGATTTCCAGTGGCCCCGGCTTAAGTGTTCCATTCCAATCAGGCCCTTCATCTCCTCCCAAGCCCAAGTGCCACTTTCCGATCACCGCGGTACGATAGCCTCCCCGCTGCATCACTGCAGGCAAGGTCTCTACCCCTGGACGGATCAGCGCAGAAGCATCCCCAGGAGCTACCCCTCTGCCTTTAGCCCTCCATGCATATTCACCGGTCAAGAGGGAATACCTCGATGGCGTGCAAGTAGCCGCCGTAGCATAGGCATTGGTAAACAGCATGCCCTGCTCCGCCAACTTATCAATATTGGGCGTAGGGATATTCCCCCCATAGGTGGCGATATCCCCATACCCCACATCATCCGTGTAAATCAACAGGACATTGGGTTTGTCCTGCTTTGCCTTACTTCTATTGCTCTCTGTGGACTTCTTGGCGCAAGAAACCATAAAAAAAAGCAAGCAAAAACCAATCAAATAACTTCTACTCATATTTCAATTCATTATGATAATTTTTCGTGAAGATACAATCAAAGATCAAAGATTGCTGTACCATCCATAAAAAGGCCGGTCAAATGAACCGGCCTTTTTGTTTAATTCAATAAGGGGCAATTAATACCCTGGGTTTTCGACCAAATTCGGGTTCTCAGCCAATTTGCCCCTACCCAAAGCAAAGTAATAGTGCCTCTCTTGGAACACCCTTGCTTGAGCTTCCGCATTGGTCAAAGTAATATAGTATTCCTCTGTGTCGTAGTCATACTTATAATCAAAGCCTTGTAGCCTTCGCCCATCCAAGTAGTCATCCGCAATTCTCCATCTTCTCAAATCCCAATAACGGTGCTCCTCCAAAGCAAACTCCACCGCTCTTTCCTGGCGGATAGCATCTTCACTTAGCGTAACCAATAGTGGCATTCCAGCCCTTTCACGAATTTTATTGATGGCCAAAAGTCCATCAACCGGCTCATTTAAGTAAAAACTCGCCTCAGCCAGGTTCAAATACATTTCTGCCAACCTCAGGTAATGGAAATCTGTACTGGATTGCCCTCCGGCTACCTCCACAAATGACTCGTCCACGCGTTTTTTAATATAAACACCCGTTCGGATACGGTTTCTTCTTTCTGCCGCCGCAGGCCATTCTCCAATATTCCCACTGGTAAGGTACTGCCGCTCCCCGTCAATGGTAGCAAAAGTTCCGGTATGAAAATAGGCCAGCTTTCCCTGCCATTCCGTTTCCGGGATAAAGAAGGATGCCTGGAACCGCGGATCTCTGTTTCCAAAAAAGTCATCAATATCCCAAGAATTGTCCGCCGTATACAAGCTTCTGTCAATTGCTCCTGACCTGCCATCTACGAAATCAAACATCTCCACCAGATCTACAAATACATTAAAGTTGGAATTCCAGGAAGAATTGAAACCTGCTGGAGTACAAAGGTTATCCCAACTATGCCCCCGGTTCAGCGCAAAATCCCATCTTTCAGAGAATATAGGCTCTGGATTGTTGTTTTCATCGATAAACAACTGATGGAAGTTTTGGGCCGGGTCATCCGGGAATTTATTGTACAGTGCAAACTGCCCTGAATTGATCACTGCTTCTGCTTCCGATTTGGCTATGGTATAGTATTGTTGCTGCTCTCCGCTTGGGATTCCCAGCAAACCATCTAACTGAACGGTCCCAAACCGCGCAATACTGGCCGCATACAAGGCCACTCTACTTCTTAGGGCCGTTGCTGCCCATTTGGTTGGCCTACCATTATCTGCTGCCTCGTAGCTTTCAGGCAACACCTGCGAAGCCCCCTGAAGCTCTGCCAAAACAAAGTCGTAAATTTCCTTTTCTGAATTTCTAGCCACCCAAAGGTCTTCAAGAGGAGCGTTCACATCCTGTACATCCACCACCAACGGAACTCCCCCGAACCGCTTGGCCATCTTAAAATACATCACCGCTCTTAAAAAACGGATTTCTGCTATTCGTTGGTCTTTGTATTCCTGATCGAAATCAGACACCGTAATATCCTCGATCATTTGATTGGCAATACGGATTTCATCGTAAGGCCAGTAATTCAATGCCCCGGCCCCCGTTTCATCATAAACTTTAATCGCGGCTGAATAAGGGGTCTGCCAAGCTCCAAAAGGACGGCTTTCTGCTCCCATCCCTGCCATCAGCCCCATATTGAAATCTGCCTGGCCTCCAGTTTGCTGAAATGGTGTTCTGGCATAGAGGTCCAGTAATAAGGCATCCACCAAAGCCGGATCTCTGTATACGGCGTTTTGAGAAATAATATCTTTCGGTTCTTTTTCCAGGGCATCCACACAGCCCTGAAGCGAGCCCACGGTCAATGCACCTAAAAGTACTTTATATATTGTTTTCATGATCTTTCTAATTTTTAAAGGCTAAATCTCAATCCCAAGGTGTAGTTTCTGTGAAGTGGATAATTACCTCTTCCCGAAGGTGTCTCCGGATCCAGGGCATTTTTGTAAATCCCCAGTTTAGAGAAAGTCACCAAGTTGGTACCGGACAAATAGAACTGTACGTTGCTCAAACCTATTTTACTTGTCCATTCCTGCTTAAGGTTATAGGCCAAGTTGATGTTTTTCAGTCTGAGGTAAGTACCGTCCAGCAGCCAAAAATCTGAAGTCAGCTTATTATTGGCCGTACCGTCAATGGTAGCTGCGGGCAACTTGGCCTCTGGATTGATATTGATAGAAGGATCATTTGGATCAGGAGTCCATCGGTATTTGGCCTGGTATTCCAAAGGAATGGATCCATTGGCAAACATGTACCGGGCAGAACTGGAAACCATAAGGTCAAACTTTGAAGCACCTTGAAACAACACATCCAAGACAAAGCCTTTATAGCTCGTATTCAAGTTAAGCCCATAAGTCATGTCCGGAAAACTCCCCCTTCCGATCACGTCCCTGTCCAGTGAATTGATCACGCCGTCTTCGTTGATATCCTTGTACTTGATATCCCCGGGAATCAGGGTGGTGTTTCCATTCTGATCCTGATCGATAGGATGGTTTTCAATCTCCTCCTGGCTCATAAACATCCCTTCGGATACATAACCGAACCTTCTATTGGTATATTGGCCCGAAAGCTGATTTAGGCGAATATCATCCGGATCGGTGTATTCAGGTTCCTCATAATGAACCCACTCAGAACGGGAATACGTAATATTAGGGCTGATAGTGAATTTTACCGGTCCTACATAACCACGGTACCTCACCATGGCCTCTACCCCTTTTATCCGCTGACTGTTAAGATTTTCCTGCGGAAGCACGGCCCCAACAGTAGAAGGAAGCGCATTTGTTCTTCTGGCCAAAATCCCCTCTCTTGTACGGTCAAAATAATCTGCCTCAATGGTCAATTTTCCCTGAAAAGCGGTAAAATCCAAGCCAACATTATAGATGGTCATGTTTTCCCAGGTCACGCCCAAGTTGGGAAGGCCCGTGGAGCGCAAGGCCCGCTCTAAAACATCCCCGATCAAATAACCTCTTCCTCCAATAATATCATATCCGGTGATGTAGGGATAGCCACTGATATTGCGATCATTGCCCAGCTGGGAGTAAGAAGCCCTGATTTTCAAATCCTCCAACCAGCTGTTTGTACCATCCATAAAGGACTCATCCGATATTCTCCAACCAGCCGATACACTTGGGAAAAATCCCCATCGGGTATCAGGGGCAAATTGCGCATTGGCATCATATCTGAACGTGGCCTCGAATAAATACTTATCCAAATACGAATAATTCGCCCTACCAACATAACTGAGACGTCCACCCTCGCTGGCTCCACCACTGGCTCCTATATTTTGGTCCCCTCCTGTACTTAACTGGGGAACCTCTGCAGAAATCAAATCCCTCCTACTTGCTGAGAAGCTATTGGACTGGGTTTCGATAGATTCGGTCAATAACAGGCCTTTTACAGCATGATCGCCGAATTTCCTGTCATAATTAATGGAAGCCATAGGGTACAGCTGTAGGTACCTGTTATTACTTTCGGATAATCTGATATCAGAACCTGACCTGGATTTGAAAACGTATTCCTCAGTAGCATAATCGTACTCATACAGGTCATAAGGAGTGCTCAGGTTTTTGGTGTACTGGGTTCGGTTCATCACATTCATCTGACCGCGAACTGCCAAGCCCTCAACACCGGGGATTTTATATTCCCCTTTCAATATTCCGGTAAAGTACTGCTGGTTATAGTCATAGTTACCGGAAATATCACGGTAAGTTCTTGCTATGGGATTTCTTTCATTGAACCCGGTATAGGGCACTCTGGTCGGATCAGGCAATTCGGTTGGGTACCTGGGCTGGGCCACCTGAAGGTCGTTCCAGATAATACCTAAATCATTCAGAGGCCGCGATGTGTTTTCAGTCCGATAAGATATATCAAGGCCAAAATTCAGGTTTTTGTTGATCTCTACGTCTACATTAGAACGCACATTGATCCGGTTATAATCAAAATCCCTGGACCTGAATACACTTTCCTGATCCGTGAAACCCAAAGAGGTATAATAACGGACATTGTCTTTCTTTTGAGAAACGCTCAAATTATGCTGTTGCATAGGAGCAAAATTATCGATCAAGGCATCCACCCAGCGGTGATCTTGATACCCCGGTTCCGTTCCTTCTTGGAATTTGGCCACCTCTTCTTCAGAATAAGTAGGGTTCATCCCAAGGTTCAACTCTGCTTCCCGCATCAAAGAAGCCCATTCCCCAGCGCCTACATGCTGACGAAATGCCGTTGCTTCCTGAAGGGTATAATTGCCATGATAATTGATCCTTGCTTTTTCTGATGCTCCTCTTTTGGTGGTCACCAAAATCACCCCGTTTCCTGCTCTGGCCCCATAAACTGCCGCTGCAGCATCTTTTAGTACAGATATACTTTCTATGTCATTAGGATCTATCCCTGCAAGGCCCATCTGTATCCCATCTACCAAAACCAACGGAGATCCATAGCCTCGGATATTCAATGTCGCTCCATCAGAACCGGGAAGGGAAGAAGTTTGCTTGGCGATCAATCCGGGAACCCTACCGGTCAATAACTGGGAAGTATTTGCCGCAGGAACCTGAACCAAATCTTCCGATTTCAATGAGGCTACCGCTCCTGTCAGGCTGGCTTTCTTTTGCTGTCCATAGCCTACCACCACTACTTCATCAAGTGCTTTGGTATCCTCTTCCAGAAGCACATTAATTTCGGTCCTCGAACCAACGACCACTTCGGTAGTGGCATACCCGATAGAACTGAAGACCAGAATAGAAGTTTCTGAAGGCACTTCAATGGAATACTTTCCATCCAAATCAGTAATCGTTCCGGTGGTGCTTCCTTTTAACCTTACCGTAACCCCGGGAATCCCCGCAGGCTCGTTGGCTGAGGTGACCTGCCCACCAATGGTTGCCCGGATGTTTTCCAGCGCGATGGCGATATCCCGATGCCTGCCCACATAAACACTGTTGTTTACCTGTTTAAATTTTAATCCAGTGACCTTGGCCACCTCCGTCAGCACATGCTCCACGGACAGGCTTTTTCCGGCCAATTTTACTTTGGGCTTATTTTCTATTATATCGTCCGGATACACGAAGACGTAATCCGTCTTACTTTCCATTTCTTCAAAAAGTGCTTTGACCGTCCATGATCGGCTGGCCATTTTCACATATGACTTATCCAAAGGTTTTATTTGGGCACTTCCTTCTTTAGCCATCAAAGTGGAGAGCATCATACATTGTATGAGAATACCATATAATAGGTTCTTAGACACCATTTTGATTAGGTCTAGTAATTTTCTTTTCATAATTTTGTTGAATGTTTTAAGGTTAGTCACTTGAAACTTTCAGGACAGTTATTCATTTGGCGATGGAAGGCTGTCCTGTCTTTTTTTGCATAGGCAATCATTGTTTTTTTATGGTCACATTATTTTCATGGATTTCATATTGAAAACCCAAAGAGAAAGTCAGTCCCTTCAGGATGTTTTCCAAACTCTCATTATCAAATACACCGGATACTTTTCTTCTCGCGTTGATGCGCCTGTCCAGCTGAATGTCCATTCCATACCAAGTTTCCAAATCCTCCACCACCTCTTTGAGGGTTTTGCTTTTAAACCTTATCCTCCCCTCCTTCCATTCGGTCACTTTGATTGGATCAAATGCCATGACAGCGATATCCCCATCTTCTGAGGGGGCAACAGCCGCCATCTGTCCTGGACTAAGGACCACAGGCTGTACAGCCTTATCCTTTAAATGCTCCACTTTTACTTTTCCTTCTGTAAGGGAAATTTCGACCTTTTCATGTCTTGATGAAGCATTAAAAGCGGTACCCAAAGCTGTTGTGGCTATTTCACCGGTGGTCACCTTAAAGGGCCTTTCTTTGTCCGGGGTGATTTCAAAAAAAGCTTCGCCATCTAAGGCCACCCTTCTTTCAGTACGGCCAAAATCCGAACGGTAGCTGATGCTGGAATTGGCGTTGAGTATGACAAAAGTCTGGTCCGGCAACCTCAGTTTTAGCTTCTCGCCTCTCTTGGCCTCCTTCGTATAAGTTATAGGAGCCTCGATCTTTTCCTCTACAACATCCCTTTTGCCCATACGATAGCCTACAATGGCCAAAAGCCCCAAAAGCGACAGGGAAGCTGCTACTTTTACAAACCTGCCCCATATAGGTTGAATCCTGGTTTGTTTGTTTTGACCCGCTGGAGATTTCTCTATCTTCTTATGGATGCCTTCCAAGATCCGCTCGACTCCTTCTTCTCCCTCTGCAGAGGAAGTCTTTTCCCAGGAAACCTTCATTAACTCCTCCAGCTCAGCCTTTGATTGGGGTTCCTCCAGCCAATTGGCCACTTCTTGCCTCTCTTTAATTGAAGATTGATTGTTTAAAAATCTTATGAGCCTTTCTTTATCCACAATACTTTTGTTGGTCTATACAGGTAATACACACCAAAGCTCCTGACTACTTAAGAATATTTAAAAAAAAATTAACACACCGATAATCCAAAACATCAATTTCAGAACAAAACAATTGTTTCGAAAAAACAAAAAGAACATAAGCAAAACATTGTATCAATAAATATTAAAAAAACAATATTAAAAACGGCAAAAAAATCTTTAACCCTAAACTTAAAAATCAACCAAATACATACCTCCAACATAACCTGCTCTTTCTAGAGATTGACTGAAACCAACTGATAGGATTTCCAAATTCACAAG
>NZ_BAAHAP010000033.1:0-62417 GCF_054777495.1 Echinicola sediminis
GTAGCTATAAATTATAAAAACCATATCTCACAGAATGCACAGAAACCCACAGAAAAGACTTTTAATTCTGTGTAAATCTGTGAAATCCGTGAGAAATAAATTTACTGGTGTAATTACTGATAACATTTTTTTTTAAACTTATTGCTTATTTGAGCAACTAAATTTAAATCATTTGTAGCTGCGGAAACTACTGGTGTCTTTCCGAGTACATAAAAGGGATTTAAAAAATGAAGATAGTAGCTATTCTCAATGCCCTTCATTTCTTCATCTTTTGTTGGGAAGTGCTCCCATAGCTTCTTGGTGTTATTCAAGTTTCGCTGGTTTGAGTTGAAAAAAAAAAAAAACTTCTATTCCTTGTTGGTTTTTAGGTGTTTAGCTCCGGGGAATCAAGTGCCCAATGAGAATATTAACCGATCTTCCCCTCTCCCTCAATGTTGTTAAGTTAACCACAGATGAAATGGATGAACACAGATTAAAAGAGGTAAAATGACACATCTGTGTTTATCTGTATTCATCTGTGGTTATTATTCCTCTTAACTTAAGAGCATTGAGATGCCCCTTTAGGGGGGCATTTTAACATTCCAGGAAATCTTGGCAATTTAGTTTGGGGAAAGATTCCCAAAGAATTAACAGATTTAGTCGGATACTTCTGATTTTTAATGAAAGAATCTGAAGGGTTTTATAGAATATAATTTTCAAGAGTTTTGATTTTCGTTATTTGCTCTGTTTTAAAGCGACTTTGTTTTTGTTTTATTTCGTTTTGTTGGTTTTGGACTAAGCAATCGTATGTGAAATGAAAAAAATAATGAAATTTTTTTGTGGTTGTTTTAGCGTCTTCCTGCACTGTATTAGTAAGCAATGGTCAATTACTGATATACGTAGATGGAATTTAATCCGGAAAGAGAACTAGATTTTTTAGAGAACGAGTACTTCGTTCAGTGGGTATTGTCCCCTGACGAAGAGTCGGAGCGGTTTTGGAACCGTTGGGTGAAGAATCACCCTGAAAAAGTGCAGATGATGCTCAGGGCGAAGGAGGCCATGTTGTCCTTTTCGCCGGCTGACCAACCTGATGGAGACGGTGAGCGATTGGAATCCATTCTTGATAATGTCATGATGCATCATCAGGGTAAAAAGAACAGCGTTTCCAAAAAGGAGCGATCAGAAGTTAGGTCTAGAAAAATGGACAGGGGCACTTTGGTATTGCTTGCTGCATGTGCGTCCTTGGTCCTTTTTTTTACCATTAGTTATTTAGGGTTGTTCCCATCCACAACTCCGCAGGAAGAGCCGACAGAGTGGATCACCAAAACGACGGCCAAAGGAGCTAAGTCTACTTTTTACCTTCCTGATGGGACCAAAGTGAAGTTGAATTCCTCCAGCTCCTTGAGTTTTCCGGTGACATTTTCGGAAGAAGTGAGGGAAGTAAGGCTGCTGGGGCAGGGATTCTTTGAGGTGACCAGAAATGAGGCGGTTCCCTTTCAGGTGCATACCGATGAATTTTTTGTAAAGGTGTTGGGGACTTCATTTGATGTGGAGGCCTACCAGGAATCGGTTGTTCAGCAAGTTACGGTGCATACCGGAAAGGTAGCGGTCGAAACGAATGCAGGTGTTTCGGAACTGGTGCTGCCCAATGAGAGGGTGAGCCTGAGTGCAGATAAACTGGAGCTGATCAAGACAAACGTAGATAGTGACCACTTGTCCGGCTGGAAAGATGGTATCATCATTTTTGAAAAAAGTACTTATCAAGAAGTGTTTAAGCGATTGGAGGAATGGTATGGCGTGGACATTTCCATTGAGAAAGGAATGAGGTTGGAAGGTACTTTCAGTGCTAGGTACCAGAACGAATCCCTGGAAAATATCCTCAAAGGGGTGAGCTATACCAAGAAATTCCGCTATTCCATTCAAGGAAAGAAAATTCAGATTACCCCTTAGGGATCAAACCGCATTTATAAATTATCAACATATAACGAGATAAAGAGTAGCCAATGAAAGACTCCAGACCCAATTTCAACAACGTTCGACTTCCCTTAGAGATAAGCGGGCCGGATAGAAAAGATGTTAAAACTTTTAATAATTAATCTATGAACAAATATGTACTTAAGGAGTTGAGTACTGCTGGTTATATCATCGCCTTATGTCTGGTGATGATAAGCCCGGTATGTGCTGACCAGTATGCTTACGGAGCTGTCAGCAGGAGACAAATAGACATTTCCGAAATGATGGTTACCCTCCGCTCTAAAGGCAAGTCCATTACGGAAGTGCTGAAGGAGGCCGGTCGAAAGACGGGAGTTTACTTTGCCTTCGAAGATCAGCTGGATCTGAAGATTCTTGCTGTGAATGTCAACGTCAACAATCAATCCCTTCAAAGCTTCTTGGAGCAATTGTCACGGGATTATGGCTTGAAATTCAAGCAGGTCAATAAAACTATTCATGTCAGCCAACAGGAAAAGGCCACAGAAGAAATCGTAGCAGGGATCAAAGTGACCGGTACTGTTTATGATGACCAGGATTTTCCAATTCCGGGAGCCAACATCCTTATCAAGGGAACTTCAACAGGGACGATTACAGACCTTGACGGTAAGTTTACCTTGGAAGATGTGCCTGCGGATGGGGTGCTTATCGTACGGTTCGTAGGGTTCGAACCAATGGAAGTGCCGGTTAATGGCAGAAGCACGATTGAGGTAAAGCTTTCCCAAAATACCATGGGCCTTGACGAAGTGGTAGTAGTGGGTTATGGTATGCAGAAAAAAGCGACTTTGGTAGGAGCGGTTAATTCCATTGATACCAAAGACCTTTTGCAGTCACCAACAGCTAACCTTGGTAATGCCCTTGGAGGTAGATTGCCCGGTTTGATTGTACAGCAAAGGGGCGGTGCGCCAGGATCTGATGCACCGACCATAAGAATACGTGGTGTGGGTACCACCAATGATGCTTCTCCACTGGTTTTGGTGGATGGTGTCGAAAGACCCTTTGATCAGATTGACCCAAATGAAGTAGAATCCATTTCGATTCTAAAAGACGCCTCTGCTACTGCCGTATTCGGTGTGAGAGGTGCAAATGGTGTAATACTTATCACCACCCAAAGAGGTGAGGCAGGGAAGCCCAAAGTAACGGCTACCTTTAACCAGGCCACGCAATCACCGACCATGTTGCCTAAGTACCTTGATTCTTACAACACCGCAATGTTGCTGAACGAGGGACTGAGAAATGAAGGACAGGATCCGCAGTTCACCGATGAGCAGTTGGAGAAATATAGAACCGGTTCTGATCCTTACCTGTACCCGGATACAGATTGGTATGATGCGGTGTTGAATAATTCAGCTCCTCAGAGCCAGGCCAATATTAATATTAGCGGTGGCACCAAATCAGCACGTTATTTCGTTTCTGGTAGTTATTTGACGCAGAGAGGCCTTTATAAAGATGCCAAAACACCGGATTATGATGCTACCGATAGGTTCCAACGTTATAACTTCCGTTCTAATTTGGATTTTGATGTGACCAAGGACTTTACGGCTTCTGTGAATCTGGCCGGTAGAAGAGAAGTAAGAAATGGTCCTGCTATTGGACTGGGAACTATTTTTTCCGGGATGGCAAGATTGAAGCCTTATGAAACCCCCGTATATAACCCGGATGGCTCTTTAGGGGCTTCCAATGTCGGAACCAACCCGGTAGGTCAAGTGACTCGTTCTGGTTATAACAGGCAATATTTGAACACTTTTGAGTTGACTGTGAAGCTTAACCACAAGTTGGACTTTATCACGGAAGGCTTGTCAGCAAGGGCTATGGGGGCTTATGATAATGTGTATAGGTATAATGAAACATGGTCCAAGAGTTTCCAATCAGTAAACTATACCCTTGACGGTGATGGCAATCCTGTTTATATCCCAAAGACCGGTGTAGAGAGTCCTCTTAATTTCAGCTCGGGCTGGAATGATAACAGCAGAAGGTTCTATACGGAATTTGCGCTTGATTATGCCAGAACATTTGAAGAGGATCATGCCGTTTCTGCCCTGGCTTTGTTCAATACGGACAGGACTTGGGGCAATGCCAACTGGCCATCATCAAAATTGGGTTTGGTAGGCCGTGTAACTTACGGATACAAGGACAAGTACCTCGCTGAGTTCAATATGGGCTATAATGGTACGGATAACTTTGCACCGGGACTTAGGTTTGGCTTCTTCCCTTCTGCTTCTGCAGGTTGGGTGATCAGTGAAGAGTCTTGGATCAAGGATACGGCTCCTTGGGTAAGCTTTTTGAAACTGAGGGGATCTTACGGTTTGGTAGGAAACTCAGGAATCGGTGGAAGAAGATGGTTGTATTTCCCTGATAAATACGGTAGTGTATCCGGATATCCTTTTGGGGAAAACCCCAACAATACCGGTGGGCTGGGAGAGACAGAGCTGGGCAATCCTTTGGTGACCTGGGAAAAAGCCAAGAAGAGCAATTTAGGTTTAGAAGCTTTCTTCTATGAAGATAAATTCGGAATTGTTTTCGACCTGTTCCATGAGAGCAGAAACGATATCCTGATGACCAGAAGAGATGTGTCGGGTATCTTGGGACAATCTTCCCTTCCTCCGGTAAATATCGGTGTGATGGAAAACAAAGGTTTTGAGATTGAATTGAGCCATAGAAACAGACTTTCTGGGGACTTTGGATATTTTGTGACGGGGAATTTGTCCTATGCCAGGAACATTCGTAGCAACCTGACCGAGCCTGTTCCAGAGTATCCATGGATGTCCGAAGAGGGAACACCGCTAGGTCAGATCTTCGGCTATCAGAATTTAGGTTTCTTTGATTCCCAAGAGGAAATCGATAATTGGGCCGACCAATCAGCCTTCGGTATGGTCCTTCCCGGAGATATCAAATACAAAGATCTGAATGGAGATGGTGTGATCAATGCGGAAGATAGAGGCCCGATTGGATACCCACTGTTCCCAGAGATTATTTATGGTGCTACGGTTGGCTTTGATTATAAAGGTTTTGACTTCAGCATGTTGTTCCAAGGTGCTGCAAATGGTAGTTCTTATTTTCTTCAGGAAGCTGGCTGGGAATTCTTTAACGGCGGCAAGGCCATGGCCCACCACTTGGGAAGATGGACACCTGAAACCAAGGATACTGCTACCTACCCAAGAATCAGTAGCGCTTCTGGAGATGCGATGAATAACTTCCAAGTTTCAGATTTTTGGTTGAAAGATGCTTCGTATTTGAGGTTGAAAAACCTGGAGATCGGATATACACTTCCAAAGAGTGTTTTGTCCAAATTCAACGCAAGCAATTGTAGGATTTATGTGAATGGTACCAATCTTTTGACTTGGGATGATGTAGAATGGCAAGATCCAGAAATGAGAGATGGCTCAGGTAGTAGGTATTTCAGAGGATGGCAGTATCCTATCATGAGGGTCTTCAACGCAGGTCTTTCAGTAACATTTTAACTTTTGAAAGTTGCTTAAGCTAGAAAATATGAATATTAAATTGAACATAAAGATATACACGCTGTTTTCAGTCTTGATTTTAGCTTTGTCTTCTTGTGCCGGTTATCTGGATCCGGAGCCTCAGCAGGATGATCTGACTAAAGACATTGTGTTTAGCGATATATTACAGGCAGAGAAGGTGCTGAATAATGTTTATTCAGGCGTAAGGACGGGGCTTGATGCAGGTACTTATTACTATGCTATGTTGGGGAGTGCTTCAGATGAAGGAGTGAACTCATTTAACTGGGCCGGAACCTGGCCTGTCACCAATGGTGCCTGGTCTCCAACCAATCAGTTTGACAATATCTGGAGCCGTCAATACCAGTTTATTAGAAAGGCCCACCTTTTCTTGGAAAACATCGATCAGGTTCCCGGAAATGATGAGCTCAAAGGAAGAATGAAAGCCGAGGCGAGGTTCCTTCGGGCTTATTTCTATTTCACCTTGGTGGAAAGATATGGCGGAGTGCCTTTGGTGACTGAGCTATTGTCTTTGGATGCAGACCTTGCGCTTCCTCGTAATACCATGGAGGAGTGTGTGAATTTCATCGTAAGCGAGCTAGAGGCTGTAAAAGAAATTTTGCCAGGTACTTATGGCTCCTCCGATTTGGGAAGAGTGACCAGGGGAGCGGCCATGGCCTTGAAAGCGAGAGCCCTATTGTATTTCGCCAGTCCATTGCATAACCCCTCCAATGAAACCAGTCGTTGGGAAGCCGCTGCCAAGGCAGCAAAGGATGTAATTGATTTGGGTACTTACTCCCTCTATCCCGATTATCAGGAATTGTTCTTAGAGCCATTCAATCAGGAAATCATTTATGCCAGAGTGGATTATGGTAATAGTTTCTTTGATACCATGAACAGACCAAGCGGTAATATCAATGGTGGATGGGGAGGTACTAACCCTACAGTGAATTTTGTGGAATCCTATGACATGGAAAACGGAAAGACGATTGACGATCCAACTTCCGGATATGACCCCGAGAAGCCATTGGAAAACCGGGATCCTAGATTGTATCAAACGGTAGTGATCCCTGAGGATACTTGGTTTGGGGATTCCTATGAACCGTGGGATGGTGGTAAAGACGGCCGTACACCTCCTCCGGGCTTAGGAAATGCCGGCGATGGTACCCGTACTGGTTTCAACCTGAAAAAATACATGCAGGAGAACTTTCAGAACAATACCAGAACATGGATTGTGTTCAGGTTGGGTGAAATGTACTTGAACTATGCCGAAGCGACCAATGAAGTTCAGGGACCGGTGGATGCCGTTTATGAGGCATTGGATATGATCCGAACAAGGCAAACGGTAGGACTTCCTCCTTTGGAGAGAAATCTGTCTAAGGATGAAATGAGAGAGCGGATCTGGAAGGAAAGACAAGTGGAGTTGGCTTTTGAGGATCACAGATGGTTTGACGTAAGAAGATGGAAGATTGGTGAAGTATTGGGCGGGCCAATGTATGGTTATAAAATGACCAAAAATGCAGACGGTTCTATCACTTATGAGAAGAATGTCTTTCAGGAAAGAAGGTACGATGCGCCTAAGTTCAATTTGTATCCCATCCCGCAATCAGAAATCAACATCAACGAGAACCTAGAGCAAAACCCACTGTGGTAAGCTCTGGTCTCGGGTATTTCATCTTAAAAACAGAAATATATGATACTACAGATAAGAAATAAATTTCGCTTTCTGACTGTGTTGTGCTTGGTGTTGATGCTGGGCTTATTCACGGGAAAGCAGGCTGCTTTTGCTGTCAATCCTTCCTATTCTCTGGGAATGGAAGAGAAAAAGGTAAGCGGAAAAGTAGTCAATGCCGATAGTGAGGCATTGATGGGGATTACCGTTACTTCTGTAAATACCCAAGAAGAAGTGGAAACGGATCGTCTGGGGAATTTTACCATCACCGTTAGTGGGGATGATGATTCCTTGACGATCGAAGGGGAAGCCTACATCAGCCAAACTGTTTCAGTAGAGGATTTGGCTGGAGCTCCTTTTATCAGCTTGGTTTCTTCCAAGACCCAAAAGACGGATTTGGTATGGGGAGAGCTGCCCAGTGAATATACCACGGAGGCAAGAAGCTCCATTGGGATGGAAGAAGTGCGCCAGAGTCCAGTTGCCAATTTGTCCAATGCCTTGGCGGGCAGATTGCCAGGCTTGGTGTCTGTTCAGGGTACTGGGGAGCCCGGTTATGATGGTGCTTCCCTTTATATTCGTGGACTGTCCACCTTTGGTAATAATTCAGTAAAGGTTTTTGTAGACGGTTATGAGAGGCAGTTTGGTCAGTTTGATCCCAATGAAATTGAATCCATCACGGTATTGAAGGATGCCGCGGCCAATGCCATGTTCGGGATCTTTGGTGCCAATAAAGTGTTGATGGTGAAAACCAAAAGAGGGCAGGCAAACCAAACCAGGATCAACTTCAATACTGAATTTGGCTTCCAGTCTCCGATCGATTTGCCGGAATACCTGGATTCTTACCAATATGCCACCCTGTATAACGAGGCCTTGAGAAATGATGGCCTTCCGGAGCGTTTTAATCCCGAGGCTATCGAAGCCTACAGAACGGGAAGCAATCCATGGTTATATCCAAATGTCAACTGGCACGATGAAATCCTCAAGGATAAATCCATGCAGCAAAGACATAACTTCAATATCAGTGGTGGAAACGAAACAGCAAGGTACTTTGTGTCTTTGGGGATGTTGGATCAGAAAGGACTGTATAAATACACCGACCTGAATGACGGTTATAGTACGGATGCGAATTATACCCGATATAATTTCCGAAGTAATATCGATGTAAACCTGAATCCTAAGACCGCCATTAAGTTGGATTTGGCAGGTAGATTGGAAAACAGGAACTTCCCGGGGTCTGGAGCATCTACGATTTTTAATAACCTTTCAGGTTATCCTCCGGGATTGTTCCCCATGCTGAATGAGGATGGTTCCATAGGTGGTAATGCAGAATACGGTGATAACCCTTATGGTTTGATTACCAATACCGGTTTTGTGGAAAACCGTTCTAATTTCTTCTTAGGGACGGTAGAGGCCACCAGAAAATTGGATGAATTCATCAAAGGATTGAAATTCCATGTGGGTTTCACCATGGATAGTTATTATGATCAGTTGGTAAGCCAAAGCAAGGACTTTGCTGTCTACCAATTGAATCAGGACGGTACTTATACGCAGTTTGGAAATGATGAGCCTCTTTCCGGTAGATCTCAGGGGCAGGCCCAAAATAGCCGGGTCGGTGTGAAAACCGGTTTTGATTACAACCGAACTTTCGGAGCAGATCATGAGGTAATGGCCAATTTGGTTTATTACCAATCAAAGTATACCGTGAACAATACTCCTGATCCTTATGCTACACAGCTGGTAGCCTTGAGAGGTACCTATGTCAACAAAGGAAAGTATATCGGTCAGTTGTCCATGTCCTATTCAGGATCTGAGAATTTTGCTCCTGGTGAGCGGTTTGGGTTTTTCCCAACTGTTTCAGCTGGATGGATTGCCTCTAAGGAGGAATTCTTGAAAAACAGCAGTGTCATTGATTACTTAAAGGTAAGAGGTTCTTTTGGCCTGTTGGGTAATGATCAAATCGGAGGAGGAAGATTCCCTTATTTGAGCAGGTATACCGGAGGAGGAACGGTTCTTTTTGGCAATCAGCAAAATGTAGGAACCAGAAGAGAAGGAAACCTTCCTAACCTGGGAGCTACTTGGGAAAAAGCCAAAATGGGGAACTTTGGATTTGACCTTGCATTGGTGGATAATCACTTGAACATCAGTGTGGATGCTTTTTACGAAAGAAGAGAGGATATCCTTTCTCAGCTGAACACCATTCCTGATCTGATGGGGGCTATCCTGCCAGCAAGTAATGTGGGGATCGCTACCAATAAAGGTTTCGAATGGGATGTTACCTGGAACAATACGACCGGAGACTTAAGCTATTTTGTAAGGGCTTTGGGTTCCCTGAACAAAAGTAATATCGTTTACCAGGACGAGCCATTTAGAGAGAATGAGTGGGAGTACAGAAGAGGTAATCCTATAAATCAAGGCTTTGGTTTGACCGCTATTGGTTTCTTTGAGGATGAGGCAGATATCGCCAATAGTCCATTGCAGACCTATGGATCAGTGAAGCCTGGAGATATCAAATACAAAGACCTCAATGGTGACGATATCATTGACTACAGGGATGAAAGTGCAATAGGAAAACCTACCCTTCCTCAATTATATTATGGTGGACAGATTGGATTAAGCTTCAAAGGCTTTGACATCAGTGCCCTGGTACAAGGAGCAGGTGCCAGAGGAGCCTTTATTTTGAACAGGGCCACTATGGGCTTTGCTGGGAATGCCAAACCCACCGAGTTTGTGTTGAACAGATGGACGCCTGAAACAGCAGACACTGCAGATTATCCCAGATTGAGTGCGGGTGATTTTTCAAACAACTACAGAAATTCAACTTTCTGGTTGAGAGATGTAAAGTACTTAAGGTTGAAGAATATTGAGTTGGGCTACACATTGCCCGGTCAGTTGACGGAGAGAATCGGTGTCTATAAAGCGAGGATTTATGCCAATGGCTACAATCTCTTGACTTTTGATGATCTTGATTTTGATCCTGAGAACATCCAATCAGGTATCTCAAGCTATCCAATTATGAAAACGGTAAGCCTTGGAGTAAGGGTGAGTTTGTAAGCTGAAAAAAGAGACAGAACATGAAAAAAATACATAAATATATAGGGGGATGCTTGTTGGCCTTGAGTATGTCATCTTGCCAGGATTATCTGGATCGCCCCGTAGTTTCCGATGTAGACGAAGAGCGTGTATTTACAGATTATAATTTGACTTATCAATTTGTAAATGACCTTTATAGTTACCGGATAGATGAGTATCGTGGAGCGAATACCAATGGAGCTGTGGGTACGGTAAGCTTTTTGGGAGCCGGGATGCTGGCTTCTGCTACCGATGATTCCAAGTATTCTGAGCTTTCATCACCGGTAAACTTCCTGAATTCAGGCAACTGGACCCCATCTTATAATCCGGCCAATATTTGGTCGGATATGTTCTCAGCAGTTAGAAAGGCCAATTTGTTCTTTGAAAATGTGGACAGAATGGTCTTGGAGAGTTATGACGAGCCTATCCGTGATAATAGCGAATTAGGCCCTGATGGGAACTTGATCACGGCGGAGCAGTTAAAAATACGGTTAACCGGAGAGGTTTATTTCTTGAGAGCCTATTATTACTATGAGCTGATCAGGAGATATGGAGGTGTTCCGATCATCGATCAAACCTATGAATTGGGGGAAGAGGTGAATTCTACCAGAGCATCCTTCGAAGCTTGTGTGGATTTTATCCTGGATGATTTGGATGCCGCTAGGCCTTTATTACCGGAAAATTATAATTACTATCAAGCCAATAAAGGAAGAGCCACCCAGCCCATGGTCGATGCTTTCAAAGCACAGGTGTTGATGCTGGCTGCCAGCCCCCTGCATAACTCGGACAATGATCTGGATAAGTGGAAAGCGGCAGCGGATGCCTATAAGGAAGTGATGGAATCCGGTG
Source organism: Echinicola sediminis (assembly GCF_054777495.1). Taxonomy (NCBI): domain Bacteria; kingdom Pseudomonadati; phylum Bacteroidota; class Cytophagia; order Cytophagales; family Cyclobacteriaceae; genus Echinicola; species Echinicola sediminis. The sequence continues at coordinate 11,017 of NZ_BAAHAP010000033.1, forward strand.
CCTATAGCCTGAACAATAATTATGACAGGGCATTTGTAAGAAACCAGGGAAGTCCTGAGTCCATTTTCGAAATCATTTATTATAACCGGAATGATGTAGAGAAAAATCATACGCCCGTAGGTTACGAAGGAGGAGGGGGAGGAATCAACCCTACCCAGGATTTGGTAGAAGCCTATGAAATGGCCGATGGGACAGCTTTTGACTGGAACAATCCGCAACATGCGGCAGCACCTTTTGACAATCGTGACCCGCGTTTTTACCTTTCCATCCTTTATAATGGAGCAAACTGGAGGGGTAGACCAGTGGAAAGTTATGTAGGAGGGCTTGATGGAGAAGGGGTGAATGGAGCTACCTTGACAGGCTACTATCTCCGTAAGTTCCTGGATCCTGAATTGGATATTTTGAGAAACCAGACAAGTGCCAAAAACTGGGTGATTTTGAGGTATGCCGAGATCCTTTTGGGATATGCAGAAGCCCAAAATGAAGCTGTAGGTCCGGATGCCTCTGTTTACGAGGCGGTCAACGCGGTAAGGGACAGGGCCGGAATGCCTGCTCTTCCTGAAGGGTTGTCCCAGGATGAAATGCGTGCAAAAATCAGACATGAAAGAAGAATTGAATTTGCTTTTGAAGGTCAAAGGTTCTTTGACACCAGAAGGTGGAAAACCGCTGAAGCTGAATTCGACGGTCCTGTGCATGGCTTGAGAATTACCAAGTCAGGCGATGATTTTGAGTATAATGTGATTGAAGTGGAAGACCGGGTGTTTACGGAAAAAATGTACCTGTTCCCCATTCCTCAGTCTGAAATCAACAATACCAACGGAAACCTTCAGCAAAATCCAATGTGGTAATCCTTAAAAAAGCAAAATCATGAAGCTATATAAAAAAATAATCAATCCAATCGGAGGAATGTTCATGGGCCTGGTGCTCATGACTTCCTGTGATCCGGATTTTGTGGTAGAACAACCGGATCAGTATACCCAACTGTATATGCCTCAGGCGGTAAACAGCACTTCCAGCCATTCTTTGGTGCTGAAGGACAGCGTGCAGTACATTACCTTTGGTGCAGCTTACGGTGGTCCCTATGAATTGGGGGCTGATATCCAAGTCAGTTTTGAGGCCAAGCCTGAACTGGTAGCTGAATACAATGCTGCCAATGGTACGGATTATCCTGTGCTTCCTGCGGAGTCTTATGAACTTTCAGCTACTTCAGTGGCCATTCCTGCGGGAAGCCTGGCTTCTGAAGGACTCAAGCTGAACGTCAATCCAATCAACGGTTTTGAATTTGAGACCAAATATTTACTTCCCATCTCTATCGCAGCGGTGGAGGGAGATATTAGTTTGAATGAGTCACTGAAGACTGCTTACTTTCTCATTGAGGCCAATCCACCGGTTTACGAGCCATTTGTGCGGGACGGTTGGACCGTAGTTTCGGTGTCTTCAGAAGAGACGGTGGGGGAAGGAGCTGGTAATGGCCATGCCAAACATGCTTTGGACGGCAATATCGGTACCTTCTGGCATACCCAATGGTATGGTGGATCTCCAGGGCCTCCTCACGATATCGCCATTGATATGGGAGAGAGTAAACTGGTCAGTGGACTATCTTTTGTGCAGCGGCAAAACAGAAGCACGGGTGATGTCAACGAGATTTATGTGGAGTTGAGCGGTGATGGTGAAAACTGGACAAGAGTGGATATTTTCCCGGGAAATCTTCCTGATGATAATGCCAATAATCCGGTGTTTTTGAAGTCACCTCAAACAGCAAGGTATTTCAAAGTAACCATTACGAATACCTATGGTAATACCAATTTTACCCACTTGGCTGAAATTTATGCTTTCTAAATGAAAGTGTTAATCGGCGTAAAGGCTGTTAAAGGCTTTTACGCCGATTGTTTTTGATCCTGGTAGGTTTTCTGGCGGTGCCATGGGCTTAGCCGGCAGGGTGAAAGTTGAGCCCTCGGCTCTAATTGACATAAGCAAGGAGCCCCTAGGCTCAGTTTTAGAAGTCCCGCGGCACAGCTTAGGGAACGAGGTTAGCGCCGCAAAAAGTAGCAAATCGGTTGATTTTAAAGCCGTTTCGGGCCGTAAAACTTTGGCGCTGTGATAGTTTTTCTAAGGCATATTTCGGGTTTAAGCTTCTACCACGGTTTCTTTGGATAGTTTAGGAGCAAAGGGATTTATTTGGGAGATTCATTTGATCATGATGGTTTACTGACCACTTTGCAGCGTATTAGCTTAACTGTCCCAATTAAAAAACTCATTGTATGAAAGGATTTGGTAAATTTCTATTGTTGGCATTGCTACTTGGATTCTCTTGGGCATGCAAAAATGGAGAAGAGGAAATAAAGCTGCTGGAAGAGCTTTCTCCCAACAGCTCCGGAGTAGTGTTTGAAAATATCATTAAAGAGACCAAGTCACTCAATATCCTGACCTACGAATACCTTTATAATGGCGGAGGGGTAGCAGTGGCCGATTTGAATGTTGACGGCCTTCCTGATCTGATTTTTACAGGGAATATTGTTGAAAACAAGGTTTTTTTGAATAAGGGAAATATGCAGTTTGAAGACCTCACTGCAAAGACCGGTTTGGCCGGACGGAAAGATTTCAAAACGGGGGTATCCATAGCGGATGTCAATGCCGATGGCTATCCTGATATTTATTATTGCTATTCGGGCCCTGGGGAAGACCCGGTCCGAAGAAACGAGCTTTACCTCAATAATGGGGACATGACTTTTACAGAAGTGGCGGCAGCTTACGGACTGGATGCTGTGGGGACATTTTCTACTCAAGCAAGTTTTTTTGATTATGATAATGATGGGGACCTGGACATGTTCCTGCTGAACCATGGAAAGACCTTTTACAACCCTACTTTTAATACCAAAAGACTAAGGGGCACGCGGCATCCCCAATATGGGAACCGCCTTTACAGAAATGATGGGGAGAAGTTTACAGAAGTAAGTGAGCAGGCAGGAATAGACGGTAGTGGGCTGAATTTTGGCCTGGGGCTGTACACCAGTGATGTGAATGGCGACGGTTGGGCGGATATTTACGTGTCAAACGATTACAACGAACAGGATTTCTTTTACCTGAACAATCAGGACGGGACCTTCAAAGAAAGCTCTAAGCAGTCGTTTGATCATCTTTCCAAATTCTCCATGGGAGGAGATCTGGCTGACTACAATAACGACGGAAAAATAGATGTTTTGACTTTGGATATGTTGCCGGAGGATAACTACCGTCAAAAACTGCTGCGCGGTCCGGACAATTATAATACGTACAACCTCTTTGTGGATAGCGGGTTTCATCACCAAAACATGAGAAACATGCTCCACCTGAATAGGGGAGCTGATGAAAATGGAACCCCAATCTTCAGTGAAATCGGCCAGTTGGCCGGCGTATCCAATACGGACTGGAGCTGGACAGGCCTTTTTGCTGATTTGGACAATGATGGCTGGAAGGACATGATTGTCACCAATGGATACTTGCGGGATTTTACCAATATGGACTTTTTGAACTTCACCTATGCCAATGCGGCCAGAGAGGCCAGGGAAGCAGGTAAAGAGCCGGACCTTATCGGCTTGGTGAACCAGATACCGGCCACCAAGGTGCGGAATTATATTTATAGGAATCAAGGCGACCTTACTTTCAAAGATGTAACCGCAGAATGGGGCTTTGATCAGCCCACCATTTCCAATGGGGCAGTTTATGCGGACTTGGATTTGGACGGTGATTTGGATGTCGTCGTCAGCCATATCAACCAAAAAGCTTCCATCTATCAAAACAATGCCCAAGCGCTAGTCGATCATCATTATTTGGCGGTCAAGCTGGTAGGAGTAGAAAAGAACACGGCAGCTATCGGCGCAAAGGTAACGGTGAGCACGGGGCAGGAAATACAGGTGCAGGAGCTTTTTCCGGTCCGGGGTTATCAATCTTCTATGAGCCACACGCTGCACTTTGGCCTGAAAGACCATAAGCAGGTCAAAGGCTTGGAGGTAAGCTGGCCGGATGGAAAGAAAACTTTGTTAAGGGATTTTGCTGCCGATACGCTATTGGTATTGGAGCAGAAAGAAGCAAAACCTGAGACTGATGATGTGCCTGATAAAGTGTCCAACGGGGAGGTACATCAAAGATTGGAGAATGTGACGGTAGCATCGGGTATTGAATTTACACATAGGGAGAATGAGTATGTGGATTTTAAAAATGAGCGATTGCTGCACCAACAGCTATCCCGCTTGGGCCCAAGGCTTGCTGCCGGAGATGTAAACCATGACGGGGTCGAGGACCTGTTCATCGGCGGTGCGGCCGGACAGGCAGGGCAACTCTTCCTTTCCACAGGCTCCGGTAAGTTCAAGCCTGCTTCTTCCCAACCGTGGAAGGAAGATCTACAGAGCGAGGATCTTGGGCTTGTCTTTTTTGATGCGGATGGTGACAGTGATCTGGATCTTTATGTGTGCAGTGGAGGAAATGAGTTTGTACAGGGAGCTCCACAGCTTCAGGACAGGTTGTATTTGAATGATGGGAAGGGCGTTTTCTCGAAAGCCAATGGAGTTTTGCCTGATTTGCGGGGAAGCAATTTGGCCGTTGCGGCAAGTGATTATGACGGAGATGGGGATTTGGATCTTTTTGTTGGGGGCAGAGTGAGCCCGGGTAGCTATGGGGTGTTGCCAAGAAGCTACTTGTTGAGAAATGATACGAAAAATGGGCAAGTGAAATTTGAGGATGCTACTCCAGAAATTTTGGAAAGGCCAGGCTTGATTACCGATGCCTCATGGGCTGATATCAACGGTGACGGAATGGATGAGCTCATCTTAGTAGGAGAGTGGATGACGATAAGGGTGTTTGGCCACTCTCAAGGGAAAATGGTGGAGCTCACGGAAAGTTTAGGATTACAGGAGTTTTCCGGGATGTATTGTAGGTTGAAAACAGGGGATTGGAACAATGACGGCCATGTGGATTTATTGTTGGGGAATATGGGTAGAAATACTCAATTCAAGGCTTCCCCAAGCGAACCCATGCGGCTTTACGTGGCCGATTTTGATAAAAATGGCTCTATTGATCCAATTATCACCTACTACATTCAGGGGCAAAGCTATCCCTTGGCCTCAAAAGACGAGTTGATCGAGCAAATGCCGATTTTAAAGAAGAAGTTTATCCGTTTTGAAGATTACGCAAAGGCTACCATTGAGGATATCCTTAGTGCAGAGCAATTAGCCAAAGCGGAAGTGCTGGAGGCTACCCACTTGGAAAATATGCTGCTTTTGAGTGATGGAAAAGGAGGGTTTTCCCAAAAGGAGCTGCCACTGGAGGCCCAGTTTTCATCGGTTTTTGGAGCAGCGGAGGTGGATTTTACAAACGGCTCTTATCCGGATCTGTTACTTGCAGGTAATTTTTATCCCAACAGGGTGGAATGGGGGAAATATGATGCCTCGAAAGGAACGGTCTTAAAAAATGATGGCGAGGGAAACTTTTCGGTGCAGCCCACTTCGATCAGGGACTTGGATATTTCTGGGGATATAAGGGACATGGTCAAAATTCCTTTAGAGGAGGGCTATTTGATCATCGTGGCCAAGAATGATGCTACCGTTGAAGTGCTAAAAGGCAGTGACAGGAAGAAATCGGAAGATATTGACCAAGAGCATTAACGTCGGTTGAATTTTAAGAAATAGCGGCTAAAACAATAAAAGACCGGCCTTTAAAAGGTGAGCATTTTAGGTCTGGTGGAGTACTATGCCTTTTCCTTACCCTGCTAAGTCTGGTCGGCTAATAGGATAAGCTGAATTTTTATAAACATATAACCATTAAAGAGATGAAAAGAAAATACCCCTTTTGGCAATTAGCCACATGTTTTTCTATGTTTTCTTGTTCTGTGGCGCAACAGGAGACCCCGCCTCAACAAGAAGATGAAAAGCCGGTCAGTTATACGGAAATTTCCATTCCTGCAAATAAATCCTACATAGAGCCTTGGGATGATCAGGCACCGCCAATGAACTATAATCCGGATGCAGATGAGGAGGTAGTGAAGGGCTGGTCATCTGCTGATCATAGTCTGGTGGGATATTATGAATTGACCCAAGGGACGTACATTACCAGCCTTTCTTTGAAAGTGAATTCTTCCGATCAAACGGATTTTCAACTGACCGTAAGCTCTCCTGATGATCCTTCCTACCAAGAGATTTCTTACCAGCAGGTAGAAGGGAGCGGTTCTTTTGAAGAGGTGGTATTTGATACCATTGAGGTGGCCGCCAAAGGGTTTTATCGATTTGAATTGTCCCCAACAGCTGCTTCTGGCAGTGAGGTGGCAGAAGTGGAGAGTTTTCTTTTTAAAACCGAACAAGGTTCCGCCAGATATGCCAAATGGCTTTCTTCTCCATCTGTTCACCTTAATTATAAGCCCGGTGACCAAGTCAGCAGGGAATATGATTGGCTGTATGGGGAAATCAATGTTCCGCAGGGATATGATCCTATGTATACCTTTTACATGTGCATAGGTTTTTACAGAGGATACTTCGGGATCCAAGTGAACCGGACTACGGAGAGAAGGGTGTTGTTTTCAGTTTGGGACAGTTCTGATGTGCCGGATGACAGAGGGGACGTGGATCCTGATGATTTGGTCACCTTGGTGGATAAAGGTGAGGAAGTCTATGCCGGTGGCTTTGGAAATGAAGGGACAGGTGGACAGTCCTATTGGAAATATCCTTGGGAAACAGCAGTTCCGGTGAAGTTTATCATGAATGTGCGGAAGAATGAGGACAATACGGTGCTTTTGTCCGCTTGGTTCAAGGATGTGGAGGAGGAAGGCTGGAAGTATATGGCCACCTGGAAGGCTCCCAAGGAGCAGCGCTATTTTGACGGCTTCCATTCTTTCCTGGAGAATTTTGGAAATCGAAACGGGCAAGAAGTAAGAATGGCGCACTACTATAATATGTGGGGCAAGGAAGTTGATGGAGATTGGATCAATTTCAATAGGGCCACCATGACCCATACTGATGGGGTACCAGAGGGCAGAGAGGACTATGCAGGAGGACTTGTGGACGAAAATCCGTCGCTTTTTTACATGAGTTCTGGAGGGTATACCCATGCAGATGAGCAAAAAGTAAGTGTAGCCACTATTCAAACCGTCTCGCCAGAGGCAGATTTGGGGGCCTTAAAAGCAAGAGTGGATGAGGCCATTGAAAACCAAGTCATACCTTTTGAAAAAGCAGGTTGGTCGGTTGTGGACTTCTCTTCAGAAGAAACTTCAGGGGAAGGTGCGGACAATGGACGGGCTGAAGATGCCATCGATGAAAATCCGGGGACATTTTGGCACAGCCAATGGGCCGGCGCCAATCCCGGGTACCCACATTTTATCACAGTAGATTTGGGAGAAAGTAAAGAAGGAACTGGCTTGATCATCCAAAACCGGTCCAAGAAAAACGGCAGGCCAAAGACTATAAAAGTCCAGGTAAGTGAAGACAATAATCATTGGGAAGAGATCGCAACCTTGGAATTTCCATTGGACGGAGGGGCGGTGAAATTCCCTGAATCAGCCAGTTTCCGTTATATCAAGCTGACCATGGAGTCAGGGCATTTTGATGGGACGGAAGGCGACTTCTTCGTACATGCTGCAGAAATTGGCCTTTTTTGATTTGACTGAATAACTAATCCAATTTTATACACTCAAAGACCCTATTATGAAAAAGTTAAGGTTGTTTTTTATGTTGATCATCAGTATGATGGTGTATGCCTGTTCCGTGGAAGATCCTGAGCCATCTCCTGAACCGGATGAAAATGAAGAAAATGAGGGGGAAGTGGATCTGGGCAATTATGTTTCTGACTACAATTATAATTTAAACGTGGTTTACTTTGTCCCATCAGACATAGAGCCGCTGGAAAATTACCATCAACGCCTATCTGGAATCATGTTGTTTATGCAGGACTGGTATGAGGAGCAAATGACTTCTTATGGTTTTTCAGGGAAGACATTTGGCCTGTTGAAAAGTGAAGTGGATCCTGAATACGTAAAAGTAATTGTGATCAGGGGCAAGGGAGGCCAGGACGATTATCCCTATGAAGGTGGAGGCGGTAAAGCTGGGCAAGAAATCAGGGAGTACTTCCAGGCCAATCCCTCGGAAGAGGCCAGTGCCCACAGCATTGTGTTTATGCCCAGCCGAACAGGTGAAAACGGATGGGATGCCGGTGGGGTACCCTTTTATGGGATAGGAAAATGGTGCTATGCGCTTGACTATAAAAACTTCGATATGAAGTATTGGCAGGACGGATCCCGACAGGGAGAGTCCAATTGGATAGGCGGTACCATTCATGAGCTCGGGCATGCACTGAACCTACCGCACAATAAGCACAAAGCCAGTGATGACTGGACTTCGATGATGGCATGGGGAAACCATGAGTTCACCAAAACCCCAGACAAGGTAAAGCTAACCTTGGCCGATGCGCTCATACTTAACAATAACCAGGTGATGGGCAAAGATACCGGCAGCGATCACTATCAGGGAGATGCAGGGTTTGGCCTTAAGTCGATGAAAATTTTCGCTGATTCGGAGAACTTGTACCTGAGAGGGAGGTTTGAAGCCGATATCGCTGTCAACGGGGTGATCGCCTATAACGATCCCAAGACCAGTGAGGGAGATGCCGACTACAATGCGGTGACCTGGGGAACCAAGGAGATTATCGATGGGGACAGTATCTCCGTGACCATGCCGCTTTCGGGGATAGATGCAGAATTTAGACAGTATCCTTTTGAATTTCGCGTAAGGTTTTGCCATGCAAATGGCAATTTTACCGTGCTGAAGTATGCCTATGAATTTGAGGAGGGCAAGCCCAATATCGACTTTCATCTAAAAGAGGTAAATGAACTTTCCAAGGAAGATTGGAATGTCATTGACGTTTCTTCAGAAGAGCTGGTCGGTGGAGGTACCAATAAAGGGGCGGTAAATAATCTGAAGGATGGCGATGATGCTACCTTCTGGCATTCGCAGTGGTACCAGGCAAACCCGCCTTACCCGCACCATTTTACCATTGACTTGGGCCGCTCAGAAACCGTTACCGGAATGGTCTTTGGCCAGCGTTTGGACAAATACAACGGAAGGGTAAAAAAAGCTACTGTGGAGATCAGTGAGGACGGCGAAAGTTGGACGGATATAGGAGAAATTGAAGTTGGGGACAGTACCAGGGAGTTGGTGGATTTTGCCTCAAGTCAAACATTTAGGTACATCAAAGTAACCGTAACGGAAGGACATGATAATGGCAGTGGAGAGAATGTTTTCTTTACCCATTTGGGAGAGTTTGGACTGTATTGATGAAATTGTTCATAGTGTAAAGGATAAATCAGCCATTCTATCAGCATTCTACAAATGACTATAGGTGTCCACGAATTGCACGGTTTTTCTGTTGTAGGGATACCTGTCAATGATGGGTTTAGACAAGGATATGTGGGAGGGCTACCATTGGTAAAAGGATGGATTGTGGACTGTTTTTAAAAACAGATAGCTACTTAGGGCTCTCTGTGCTCCCCAGGTGGTCTTTGTGGTTAATCAGATAAAGCTAATGATATTGAGCCACTTCTTCCACCGTTTTACAGAGTGATCCTGATTAACTGGTTAAAGTAAAAGGGAAGGCGTTTGAAATGCCTTCCCTTTTTATTTTTTCTGATTCTACGCTTTCTTGCCACAAAGAAAATTTGGTGGGCAAACTTTAGCTGTTGCAAATAAATTATAGAAAATAAATCCTGATAATCAGTGAATTTGTTGTCCCTTCATCTGGCGTGGCCATTGGATGAGGGACGGCGTAATTTGAGCCTGTAGCTCAAATTAACAGAGCTGAAAGCTCAGTTTTATTAAGTCCCGTGGCACAGCGAACGTGACAACAACAGACTTCGTGAAAATTAGTGCAATTCGTGGAAAAGGAGGGGAGTAGTCCTTAATGCCTTCATTTCTTTATGTTTACATGCTTAATTCACCTTAGCTAAATGGGATTAAATCCGAAATTCACAATAGAAAATCTACACCAGGCGGACAGGGATTACATCCTGAAAATATATAATTGCTGTTTAAGATTCCTTTTTGGTCTTTACCCTTGAAATAACATGATAGCCAACGTTTTTCCCTTGCTCCACTCCATTGTCAATGGCCGGCCTATAGTGGATGCCCCCGTAAAGTCTGCTAATGGCTGCTTCTGAGGCGGCTTCCGCAAAAGAGTTGAATTCCCTGATAGGCAATCCATAGGTTACCTCAGTAGAGTCGACTATGTGTACCGTTTCCCCCAATAAATGGGTCAAGGCCACAGAAGCCGAGGTGGAGGCCACGCTATGGCCACTGGTATATTCCGGAAAAGGAGGGGTCTGAAGCAAAGGGAACCAGTCTTCATTGATGTATTGGTTGATATAGGTTTCAGGCCTGATCAGGATGCTGCGGTATTTTTCGTCCCAACAGGAGATAAAAGCATCAAAAAGAGAGATGGAAGTCAGGGCCATGGCCTCCGTTGTTGCTTTCCAGTCCAGCTTTTGGGCTTTGGCGGCAATGCCTGCAATGCCCATCCAATGGCCACCAGGGGTGATTTTCTTTTCGGCAAACATCACGTGCCCTTTGATATTCATCTTGTAAGGGTTACAGTCCCAGAACATGGCAATGTCCTTTTGTTCATCGGTAAGTTCAAGGCCCGTGTCCATGACAACTTTTGCGTCATGGTAAAATCCACTGCCTTCTTTGGTGTCAAAGTCAGTGGGCGGAGCCGGTTTAAATTGACTGGCTGAATCTAGGGTAAATGGACGGATTTTACTCCAATGTGGCTCAATACCTTCAATATAGGCCGGAGGAGTAGGCTTCCAGGAATATTTGCTTGAGGGGACCGTGTACTTTGGGTAGGAGCGTGTCTGGCTATAGTTGTCAGTAGCGGCGTAAGAGAGTACGTGTTTGGCCACTTCATTGCCTAATTTGACGGAGCTTTGCAGTACATCCTCTGGGAGACCTTCTTCCATCATTCGGTTCATTAGCGCCTTTTGGTCTTCGACAATATCCTCTTCGGAGAAAACCAAGGCTTTGGCGACCTCATAGTAAGCCTGCAGTGAGGCCAAGGGGAAATGACATTGATTGGGAATGTCATAGGATTTTTCCTTAAACCCGTTGAGCTGGGTGGTTAAGCTGGTGTAGGAAGGATCCGATAATGCCATCACCTCATAAGCCGCAATGGAAGAATAGGCATATATCCTGCTGGCTACCGGCGGGGAAAAAATGTCGTGGACCATTACCTCGGTGATGTTGAGGTTGGCATCTATCAGGGCTTGGGAATCTTGGAGGGTGTTATGGTAATCAGCCTCTTTACCACAGGAAAGCAAGGTGAAAAAGAGGAAAATATAGGGTAGTCTTTTAATCATAGTAATTTGGAGTTTTTAAACCCGAAATTACTTCTTTTTGATTGGTTTTCAAATAATTATCTTTCGTTTTAAAGGTGAAGTTTACGGATTTGAATGATTTTGGGTAAAAATGGTTTCATTGAATTTGTTGGCCTCTTTCCTATTTTAAGAGGGAAGCATAATAAAAGGAAACTCGTTAAAATGATGCGAGTTTTTTTGGAGGGAGTTAAGGAGAAAATACTTTTTTTGAGTATAAAAAAGTGTGATTTATACAGGTTAATTAATGCTGAAAAAATACTAATAATATACTTTTATGTGTTTGGTGAATAAAAAAGTATAATTTATATTGGTTTAACACAAAAAAAGAAAGAGTGCATGTGTTGTTAATTTTGTACCTTAGTGATTTGAATTATTAGCAAAATGTTAAGGCGGTAAGGATTATTTTCTACAAAGAACCGAAGTTGTGGCGTTGGGGTTTTGAAGCGCTGAAAAGGGTGAAAGGATGCCACCTTTTGGAGTTGTCGGGAGGAAGTTGATCGTGTAGGTAAAGAAAATGTATCATTTTTCTTTTTTATCAAGGCCTGTTAGTGAAGAATCTGTAAAAGCTTAAAATTTTTAAAATTTATGGATGCTGTTCCGAAATATCATACAAATCTCACTCAGGAAATTTTTTCCTTGAGTCCGTTTCCGATGTGGATTTATGATATGGAAACCCTCCGATACCTGAAAGTGAACCAAGAAGCCATCAAGATATACGGTTATTCGGAAGAGGAATTTTTAGCTATGACGATTTTGGATATAAGGCCAAGTTCGGAGGTCCCCAAATTAAAGAAAGCCCTAAAGGAGTTAAAAGAAGGCAGGTTGCCACAGGAGCATGGGGTATTTAAGCACCGGAAAAAAAACGGTGAGTTGATGGATGTACTGATCAAGGGGAGTACAATCCTCTATGAGGGGCGGAAATGTGGGGTTATTACAGGAATTGACCAGACGGAAAGGTACCAGTTGATAAGGGATTTGACCATCAAAAATTCCTTATTGGATCTTATGGGGCAATTAAATGCGCTTTATTTATCTTCCTCCAGTTACCAGGATATTTTAATAAAGGTAATGGAGGAAATAAGGCGCTTCTTTTCTCCTTCTTTTGTGGCCTACTACGAAAAATCAGGAGAAGAGGGCAACAGGACGGTGTTTTTTAAAAAGGAAGTGGTGGGTGGCAAAGAAGACGAATCTGTATTGGTGCAGGAAATCGTTTTGGAAAACCCATTGAGAACCTTTATAGTTGAAAAAAAAGATTTTCTTCAACCTTTGTTTTCCCATCATAAAATTAAGGAAAGTGAGGTAGCCAATTCAGTACTGATTCCGGTCATCATTGGAAATGAGTTATTGGGTTTTATTATCCTGTATAATATTCGCTTGAAGGAAGAGGGGATCAAAACGCTAGAGGATTTTTTTGATACCATTGGAAAAAAACTGTCGGTATTTGCTGAAAAATGGAAACTCTTGGATACGGTTTATTCTCAAAAGAACAAATTTAGAAAGTTGATCCATGAGTCTGCAGACATTATAGCCATATTGACTCCCGAAGCCAAGTTTACTTACCTTTCTCCTAATATACAGGCCATTTTAGGATATGGTTTTGGAGAGCTTTTAGAGAAAAGTGTTTTGGATTTTATCCATCCATCAGATAGGGAAATGGTACTGAAAGAGTTTGAGCTTATTGTTACTTTAGATTCACTCAAGCTATCTCCTTTTCGATTTAGGGATAAAGCGGGTAATTATTCCTGGATTCGGACCATCCTGACCAATAAATTGGAAGATCCATTAATTCAGGGAGTAATAGCCAATTCCTTTGAGATCAATTTGCTAAAGGCCCAGCAGGAGGAAATCGAGATGGTTAATGAACGCTACCGCTTGGCCGCCTCGGCATCCAAAGACCTCATCTTCGATATAGATGTACAAACGGGCCGTGCCACGGTATTGGGAAAGGGCCTAGAAACCGTATTTGGGTATACCCAAGAGGAAACATCCCCGTTTACGCAGTCTTTTTGGGAGCTTAAAATACATCCTGAGGACATAAAAGGGGTATTATGGAGGAGAAGTCAGTACTTGGAAAATGCTTCAGAAAAAAATTTGGTACTGAATTACCGGCTTAAGAAAGGCAACGGTCAATTTGCCCATGTAATCGATTCAAGCAGTGCTATCCGGGATGCTTCAGGAAAGGCCATCAGGTTGGTGGGATCCATCCGGGATATCACCAAGGTCAAGCAGCAAAGCCTGATCGATCAGCTCAAATATCAGGTAGCCAATGATATCGCTCAGGCTTCTACCTTAAAAGCGGCCTTTAAAAGAGGGGTGGAGAGGATTTTGCAGGGTGAATTGGGCCTGACACACATGGAAGTTTGGGTCAAATCTGTCGATGGAAAAAGGCTTGATTTAACAGCTTCTTTAAGCAAGTGTCCTCCCAATAAAACAGTGAAGTCCTTTGATCAACCGATTAAGGAGCTTAAAAGAGGGGAAGGCTTTGCCGGTGCCGTTTGGGAGGCGCTCAAACACATGGTTTGGGAAAACCTCACGGCTTATCCGGATTACCAAGGAAATGCCCTGGTGAAAAGCGCGATTATTAAGCATGGGTTGGGCATGCCTATCATTTATAACCAAGAAGTTTTGGGGGTGGTATTGTGTTTTACCGATGGGGATAAAGGGCTGCTTACGGAGTTGGTGGATTTTCTTTGGGACTTGGTGGAATGGATTGGCCCGGTTTTAAAAAACAGATTGACACAGGAAGAGCTCGGTTTTTTTTTAAAGGTTTCCACGGACTTATTGGTCGTCTTATCGTCCGAAGGTCAGGTTTTGAAGAGCAATAAGGCTTTTTTACAACTTACGGGATATGATACCAAAGACTTATTAAAGCGCAACTTTAGAAGTTTATTTACAGATCCTGAGGATAAAGATTTAAGAACCCTCACTGAGCCTACAAAACCAGTAAACAGTGTTGTCTGTCCCCTCTCCGCCAAGGGTGGTGAAAGCCAATGGATAGAATGGAACCGGAATTACGATGAACAAAATAACCTTATATACCTCACGGGAAGGGATATTACGGAAAAGCGACAGCGAGACCAAGATCTTCAAGGGGCCTTTGACAAGTTGGATAAGGCCCAACGCATAGCCAAACTGGGGTATTGGTCCCGAAAATTGGAGGACGATGTTTCGGAGTGGACGGAAGAAACCTACAAGATTTATGGCTATTCCCCTGCTGATTTTATCCCCACCTATAAGAATGTATTGAGTACCTTTCATCCGGAAGATTGTCACATGATGAGGGACGCGGACCTGAGCCAGCTTCCTTCAGGTGAAGTGCTCACAGTAACCCACCGGATCATCACCGCTTCAAAGGAGGTAAGGTGGGTGGCGCAGCACATTAATTTGGTCAAAGACGAGGAAGGAGTGCCGTATCGGATAGAAGGTGTTGTCCAAGACATTACCGAGCTAAAAAAAGCCAGTGAAAAGCTAAGGGCCAGCAACGAAAGGTTTGAATTGGCTTTGAAAGCGGCCAATGAACTGATTTGGGATATCGACTTGGATAAAGGAGAAGTCTTCCGAAGTAAAGCTTTTGAGGGCAAACTGGATTATAAGCATCACGAAAAGTTTCAATACCAAAATTCTTGGCAAAGTATTGTGGACCCTCAGGATAAAGAGAGGATATGGAAATCATTTGTGTTGACTTGTTCAAAACGCCACAAAAATTACTGGAGAGAGGAATACCGGATAAAGAATAAGCAAGGCAAGTACCTGCACGTCATTGACAGGTGCTTTATTCTCCGTGATGAAAAAGGACAGCCTTACCGTATGGTAGGGGCCATTCAGGACGTGACGGCAAGCAAAACCCAAATGAAAACCATCCACGACCAAAACATCAAACTGAGGGAAATAGCTTGGCAGCAATCCCACGAGGTTCGTGGCCCCTTGGCACAAATCATGAGCCTGATCAGTTATTACGATGAGTTTCGTGATACGGAGGATATTGACAACATCATGGAATTGATCCGGAAAGCATGTGAAAAGTTGGATGAGGTCATTCAGGCCATCACCGAAAAAACGTATGCTCTGGATGAGGAAAACGAAGGGGACAAATAAAGAGCAGTATTCGAAGGATAAAATCAGGTGGAAAACCTATTCCATTAGAGTTTGTGAAAGAAGCCGGCTTTAAATTATCAACACATTAACAGATTTTATAGAATCAATTTTTTGGGTATGGAAAACGAAATTCTCTTAATCGATGACGATGAGGTGACCAATTTTGTTCATCGAAGATTAATATTAAAGGAATCCCCTCTGGCTACCATAACAATAGCCGAAAACGGGAAAAAGGGTTGGGACTATATATACCAGAGTCAGTTTAGAAAGTTTACCGTTTTTCTGGACCTCAATATGCCCGTAATGGATGGCTGGGGATTTTTGGATACCTTGCAGTCCAATGCCAGAACGTTGACCTCATCGGTGGAGGTGATTATTTTGACTTCCTCCATTGACAGAACAGAAATCAAACGGGCCAAAATGTACGAGCAGGTAAGTGCATACATTCATAAACCCCTTCAAAAAAAACATCTACAAGATTTGATAGCGGTGTGGTAAAATCCATTCGTCTTTCCCTAGTTCAATTTTGGTGTCAAGCGATAAAGGCCATGTTTATCGAAGAGCTTCCAAATATTTTTGCTACAGGGAAGCATTCTTACAGAATGGAATTTAAATCTGAATATCTCCCGGACTGCCCCACCTTTTAGGCCAGCCCGGGAGAATCCATCATACAGTGCTTATAGGAAGAAAATACTCGGGTTTCGTCTTAAAAACCAGAAGCTGTTTCAAGGAAATCCTTCGATTAAACAATTAACCTTTAAACTTTTCAACCTTCCTGCTACTCTTTCACCCTTACCCGCTTGTTGTAAACGACCTTGTCGTTTACAAATACCCGGAAGAAATACCTGCTCTTGGGGTACCTGCTCAGGTCAAAGGTCAGCTTACCTTCTTTGAAGTCCTTATAAGTGTGCTCTTCCACGATTTCTCCTCCGGGATCTTTCACGAGCTTGATGACCACGTCTTCCGGACTGTTGGCCAGGTAGTCAAAATAGGTGAAGTCATTGGTCCTGGTAGGGAAAACACCCAGGGAGATTTCGTCCTCCTCGATAGGGTCCGCATGCTCCCCAACGGTAAAGTTATAGGTAATGCTGCTTCCAAAATCGGAATCAAAGCTTTTAACTATTTTATCTCCTTGGTTCAGCAAGATCGCCTTTCCTCTCCCTGCCTTGGTTTTATACCAAAACTCCAAGCCGTCACCGCCCTTGTCGGTAAGCAACAACTGGTATGCCCCAGCGGGAAGGTCAAGCGTGTCCTTGTAAGTGGTGTCTGCAATTAAACTGCCCTGGGACCTTTCAAACAGGGTATTGCCCTTGGCATCAATGACTTTGAAGGCATTGTCTTCCGCAGCCTTATTGGTTTCCAAATGGAAAACCAATTTAGGTTCATGGATAGGGGTGCGGGAATAGGCCGAGCTCATTTGGTTGTCCGCTTTGTAGCCGTCCTTTTTCCTGTTGGGCTTGTCCAATTCAAAACGGTAAGTAAGGTCACCATGCTGGGGAATCAGTCCCTGCATGCTGACGGTATCCATCTCCCCTGGTTGTAGAGAACCTTTCCAGTTAAATTTGCTGTCTTTTTCTCCCTCGGCTCCATGGCTGATCTCAACAGATGTCAATGGGCTGCTACCGTTGTTTTTGATGACAATGGTGGGGCCAAAAGCCGCAGGGTTTAATCTGCTGTGTACAGCCTTGTCAGAAGGGATAATGATGTCCTCAATGCTCACGTCATTTTTCTCCTGGTAGGGCTTGTATTGGATAAGGTAAGCGGCAATCAGTTCATTGGCGCTTGGTTTAGGTGAGGTATAGTCCTCCATCTGAAGCTGAACGGTGTGTTCGGGCTTATTTAGGGAGAAATCATAAAGGTCAGGTTGGATCAGGTCTCCCGGACACCAGTTTGCCCGGTCAAATATCCAGGTGCCTGCCTGAGGATAGAGCGGGTTTTCTCCACACTGTTTCCAGATCTGGCGACTGGCTACCAGTTTGCCGTCCAGTAGAAAATCCCGGAATTTGTTGCAAAACTCACCACATCCATCCGGCCGGTCCATGCCATGACCTGTTTGGATAATTCTCAACCTTCCTAAGGTCGCACCATTTTCTGGGGCAAAACCCACAGGCTTCAATGCCTTTTCAATAGGGTTTTCCTTGTCACCATAAGCGTAAGAGCCATGATATACTTTTGTAATGGAAACAGGCTCCATGATCGGTTTTCCTTTAATTATATCGAAGGCCACGGTTACTTTCCAGCCACGGTCATTGTTGGGCTCATAACCGGTGTGTTTGTACTCTATTTCCACGCTGTCCCTCAAAAGCAGGGAAAAATCCGTCACATCCACCTGCCAGTCAAATTCCCAGTCCTTGCCAAAAGCCCCGCCATAAGGGGTGAGCATTCTGCCGATCTCGAAGTCCTGTACTTCTCCGTGTACCCCGCCGGTTCTCTTTAAGGTGATATGGTCCAGGTAATCCCAGTCCGCACAGCGCATATTATCCGGGCAGGCAAACTTGATTTTCATGATGATCTTTCTGATGTCTTCCTCCTTGTCGGGAAAGGTAGCCCATTCGGTATAGGTGTTTTCGCCCTTGGAAGGGTCCGTAACGACAGTGATGGCATCATGGCTGGTCACCCGCAGTGTGTCTCCGGGACTGGCCCAAGTCTTCCCGACGATTAGTAAGAGCAGGAGCCATAAAAGTTGAAAAGGTTTCATTCTAAGTGAATATGGGGTTGAATAATTTGTTTTTTTGATGGATAGTTTTGATTGTGCCGACCCGATGTGGAAGACGGAAGGACCAAAGCAGGAGTGCCGTTAATTCCTCGTAAACCTCCCTGTTTACCGGCAAGGCAGCAGGGCTTCTCTACGGCTCTTCGACAAGCTCAGGGCCTTCGGTCGTCGTGACGGAATAATTTAGAGAAAGCCTTTATGCGTTGTCTATTTGTTTTTAAGTCTGATCATTTCTTGGTTCCAATCATTATGGATTTTTAGCAGCTCCTGAACCTTTTCGGGATGCTCTGCCGCAAGGTTGGTTGTTTCCGTAGAGTCGGTGGCCATATTCACCAGGTACAGTTTGTCGTCCTCGCCAAATTCAAGCTCCTTTTCCGGATCCCAAGGATTGGCATGGAGTTTCCAGTCTCCCTGTCTTACTACCCAGGAGTTGGTGCTGCTTTCAGGGTCGCCTGTGGCCCAGTGCAGGATGTCATGCTGGGAGGGGGCATTTTTGTCCTTGATGAGGGGCAGCAGGCTCTTGCCGTCAATTTCATCCCGGTTGGGAACCTCGGTATTGGTCAGCTCTGCCAAAGTAGGCAACCAGTCGATGCTGTTGGCCATTTGGTTTCTGACTTCGTTGGCAGGTACGGCTTTAGGGTAGCGGATCATGGCCGGTACCCGGATGCCGCCTTCCAGCATGCTGAATTTGGCGCCGTGGAAAGGTCCGTTGTTTCCGCCTCCGAAGAAGGCCCTTTCCTCTGTGCTATGCCCGTGGTCGGACTGATAGACAATGATGGTGTTGTCCAGCTGTCCGGTAGCTTCCAAGTGGTCAAGGACCTCTCCGATCATCTCGTCGTAGGTGCTTACAAATGCGGCATATTCTTTTCTCGGGCTAGGGGTGTCCTTGTAGTGCTCCAGCCATTTGGCTCTTCCCTGATAAGGGTAATGGGGCATGTTGATGGCCCAGTAAATAAAGAAGGGCTCTTCTTTTGCGGGGTCGGTGAACTTTTTTACCTCATCCACCATCAGGTCTCCAAAGAATTCTCCCTGATGGTAAACTTCTTTTTCATTTCGATAAAGGTCATGCATGTTGGGACCGTGCCAATAGAAAAAATGGCTGAAATTGTCGATGCAGCCTCGCTGGTGGCCAAAGAAGTAGTCAAAGCCCTGCCCGTTAGGGAGTTTTTCGGGGCTATGTCCAAGGTGCCATTTTCCAACCAGTGCTGTTCCGTATCCTCCGGCTTTGAAAATTTCGGCCATGGTGATTTCCTCTGTAGGGAGCCCCGATTTGAATTCCGGATCCGCATGAGGAGGAGCGACATTCCCAAAAAGCCCGGCGTGGAAATTGAATTTTCCGGTCAACAAGCTGGCCCTTGATGGAGAACATACAGGCGCGGCTGCATAGAACTGGGTGAACCTTACCCCTTCTTTGGCGATCCTGTCCAGACTGGGCGTTTCAAGATCCTTTGCACCATAGGCATTGATATCCATGGTTCCTTGATCGTCTGTAAAGATGACCAGAATGTTTGGCTTGCCGTTTTCTTTTGCTTCAGCTTCCTTTTGGGGAGCAGTTTGCTTACAGGAAGAGAAAAGGCCAAGTATACAGCCGCCTATCAACAATGTCTTGTTAACGAAAGGTTTTATTCTTTGATTGATATGCATAAAAGGGGTGAATTGTTTCTGTTTTATTTATTATAACTTCGATTAGTTTGGTTATTTTTTTACTCAACTTTCATTCAAATATATAGAAATAGAGGGAATAAACGTATGGGTATTATATCAATGGTGGAAGCTTTCAAGGATTATGGTTAAAAAATGACAAGGATAGGTTAAAATCTGTCAGGTGTTTAGTGAGAAAATTTTGTTGTTTTGATAGACTATGTTTGTCAACGAATAGAGCCCTTGACCTAATGAATACGAATAAAATCCTCCTCGTTTTTTTTGCCCTAATTTTTTCTGTTTGTGCCTGTAGAAACTCCCAACAGGCCCATCAGCAATGGCCTCAGCCTTCCGGACCTAACGGTAACTGGCAGCTAGAGACAGAGGACCATGTACCCACCGCTTTTAGTGTCACTACGGGAGAAAATATCCTTTGGACCTCCCCTTTACCTGAAGGAGGACAAAGTGGGATTGCAGTATGGGGGGACAGGATTTTTTTGACCGTCATGAAACCCGTCATGGAGATAAAGGAAAAGAGTGATTTGATGGGATCGGATATTTTGGCCCTGTGTGTAAATGCAGCAGATGGTGAGATATTGTGGCAAAGGCCCTTGGCAGGAAGCAGTAAGTCGGAGTACATGTATGGTTTCAGTGACAGCTCCACGCCAGGACCGGTGACGGACGGTGAATACGTCTGGTTTTATAATGCCAGTGGCAATCTTTCCTGTTTTGACTATGAGGGGAATTTAATCTGGGAAAGAACCTGGAAACCCGTCGAAGAACTGGACGGTGTCCATTTTCCCTTCAACAAGCAGTTCGAGCCGGTAATAGAGGGAGACATTATCGTCAATGAAGAACCCTATTGGGAAAAGGATGGTATCCGTGAATATGGCTGGAATTACCTGTTTGGTCTTGATAAGAAGACCGGAGAAGTGCGGTGGATCTCAGAAGATGGGCTGACACATTATAATACGCCTTTTTATGGCAAGACTTCAGAAGGTGTCCCCGCTTTGCTTATCGGTAGAGGAGGGCATCACGGGGTACCGGAATCCCCAAGAGGCTATTCACTGATAGACTTATCAAACGGGAAGAGGGTTTGGAAATATGATGCAGATAAAGGTTTGTCTCTTTATCATGCTACATGGAACAAAGACTATGCGGTCTGGTATACGGAAAAAGAAAATGAAGTGCACCTGTTGGATTCCAAAACTGGTAAACTGATGAAGAAAATCTCTTTGACCGAGAATGCGGATGTAAGGCTTTGGGATGAGGGGCAAGGAGGCTATAAGCTGTTGTCCAATATCAATATGGAAGAAGAAATAGCCCCTGTGGTGTTTCCTGCATGGTTTACCAATATCGTAGTGGATGACAAGCTCTTTTTTATGTGTTTCAAAAAGGGAAGGTACAGGGATAATATCGGGCCTGAGTATACGCTGGGAAGGATAGATCTGAATACCGGTAAAGCAGCATACCTACAGGTGCCCGTGCAGGTTGAAGTAAAGGATGGGAAGAAGGAGTATATATGGAACCAGGAGCTTAGTACGGAAACCATCAATACCCGGGGCTTGGATGTCTCCCACGACAAAAGGTCCCGCCGGGATGGTTGGCATTGGAATTTCAATGGCAATCCCATCAGCGTGAACCATAAGATCTACTTTACCACCATGCTTGGGGTGACCTACTGTGTGGATGCTCGTACGGAAAAATTTGATGAAAACGCCTTGGTCAGTGTGAATGATCTCGGCCCCAAAGGAGAGACCTGGTCTGTCAATACGCCTTCATTTGCCAATGGCCGGCTATATCACAGGACCTTGAAAAACCTGATCTGTATAGGGGAGGAGTAAAATTGCTTGATGATGGGCATTAGGTTATTTCATGATGACAATATCCAAAAACTTGTACGTATCCTTTCAAGAGAGGAGGTCCTCTGTTAATTTCGATTTCATGCCCCATAAGGAACAAAACTTTTTAAGAATAACTACAGAGGTACTATCGTTAGTTGTAATATTGTGAAATAATTAATTTTTTGTTTTGTTTCGATTTCATTACATTTATCCTCAAACACTGCTTTCCAATCTTTTGATGCCCAATTAATAACCTAGCTCTTTTAGCTTTTGAATGTTCAAAGGAGAAAAAAATATTGATAAGGATTCTGTAAAAGCGCTTGCAGAAGGCTCTCAGGATGCCTTTGATCAACTGTTTAGAAAATATTCTAAAAAGATATATCATGTAGCCCGTAAAATGAGACTGGGTCATGAAGATGCAGAGGGCGTAGTGCAAGAGGTGTTTATCAAAGTATGGAAAAACAAGGAACGTTTAGACCCCGAGCTCTCATTTAATGCTTATTTAATTGCTATCGTTCGATCCATAGTGATCCGTCAGGTTCAGAGGAAGGCCAAGCTGATTTCTTATAAAGAAAACCTTTCTCCATTTTTAGATAAAAGTGATAACCAAACAGAGGATTACATCATTTTTTCAGATATGATGGATTTATCATCAAAGGTCATGGAAAGTCTGCCTCCTAAGCAAAAACAGGTTTTTATGATAAAAAACATGGAGCATTTGAGCATTGATGAGATTGCTGAAAAGCTTCAGGTTTCCCGTAAAACTGTTAAAAATCAAATTTTTAGAGCCAGTAAATCACTTAAAGAGAAACTGGCAGATTCTAAGATTATCTCTGTTGTCGTGCTGCTTTTTCTTTTTTTAGGTGCTTAATTCCAAATTCTGAAAAAAAATAAAAAAAAAGTGAGTCCCTGAGTGGGTCGTAAGGGATGCTTGTGTCTATATAAAAGTAGTAACACAAGATTGATGGATAAGAAAAAACAACTGGACGACTTTATTGAGGGGAGGCTTTCCGATCGGGAGGCGCAAGCTTTTTTGGAATGGATCATGTCCCAAGAAGGAGAAGAGGAATTGGCGGCTTCCATTGATGAAGTATGGTTTAACAAAAATAAAGAGGAAGAGTATCCTGAATGGGATATGGAAAAACTGTTGTCAGAAACCCAAAGGTTGAGGGGAGAAGGGAAAAAACTGGCGTTATTAAAGAGTGGCAAAGTAAACAACGGGCCTTCTAAAAATAGAAGCTGGAATGCTCCTTGGTTGAGAGTTGCAGCGGTTCTGGTATTCCTTTTTTCATTTTCCTATGTCCTGTTAAAATGGAACGAAAAACCAGTTGAAGTAAAAGAAATCCCCGCTCCGGAATTCATCACCAGGTCCAATCCTTCAGGTGTCAAGACCAAAGTTCAACTGCCTGATGGCTCAGTGGTGTTGCTCAACTCTGAAAGCTCCCTGACTTACGCCAAGGACTTTGTGAACAATAGGAATGTGGAGTTGGAGGGGGAGGCATTTTTTATGGTGAATAAAGATAGTTTACACCCATTCTCTGTGAAAAGCAAAAGACTTACTACCGTGGCATTGGGTACTTCATTTAATATTAAGGCGTTCAAGGGAGATGAAAAAGTAGAAGTGACTTTGGCTACTGGCAAGGTAAGGGTAGAAGATGAGTTGACTTCTAAGGCTCTTCTTTTGGATCCCGGAGAGGCCACCAAAGTTGAAGACAATTCCGAGTCTTTTGATAAATACAAAGCCGATGTCTCATTCATCACCCAATGGAGATTTGGGGTTTTGGAATTTAGAAAAACGCCATTCATACAGATAATAGAAGAATTAGAGCGATGGTACGGAGTGCAAATAAAGGTCAATGGAGAATTGCCGGCAGAGAAGGGGTCGGGTAAGTTTAGAGATGGTGAATCGCTGGTGAATGTCCTTGATGTGTTGAGTTACTCCGTGGATTTTGATTATGAAATCAAGAAAAATCTTGTTGAAATAACCTTTAAATAACCATCATACCCCTGTGCCTATGAAATAAAACAACTATCAAAAAGAAAAAACGGGAAGTACGCCAATACCTCCCGGAAACATCGAATTGCCATAATTAGCTTTCAGTATGCAACGACAAAGCTGATCATGGCCGCAATAATCCTATGTTTTAATCAACTACTAAAATATGAATAATTACTTACGAAAAATAATCATGTACACCAAGTATGCTATATATGGCTGTTTGATCATGATTCTTGCTATGACCTCTGTTGCTGCCCTCTCGGCCAATGCCCAGGCAAAGAATATTGAGGAAGTGGTAATAGAGTTAGAAACCTCTGAAACAACACTTAAGCGTGTTTTTGGTGAGATAGAAAGGAAAACACCCTTTAATTTCTTCTTTACCGATAAAAGTGTGGATATGAAACAATCTGTGGTCTTGTCACAAGAGAAGGCCACGGTTGCGGATTATTTGGTGGAGATAGCAAAGCAGTCAAATTTAAGGTTCAGGCAAGTAAACGAAACAATCAGTGTGAACACGGCTGGTGAAAAGCCCGTGGAAAATCTTCAGCAATCAATTGCTGAAATTACAGTTTCCGGAAAAGTGACTTCTGAAATAGAGCCCCAAGGAATTCCTGGAGTCAATGTGCTTTTAAAAGGAACGACTAGAGGAACGGTAACCGATATTGACGGTAATTATTCACTTGCGGTTCCTGAGCAGGGGGCGGTATTGGTGTTTAGCGCCATTGGTTATACCACAACAGAGCAGCAGGTAAACGGCCGGACTACAATTAATTTGGAAATGGATGAAGAGGTGTCCGCCTTGAATGAAGTGGTGGTAGTAGGGTTTGGCTCCAAAGAAAGAGAGGATATTACTGGGGCAGTGAGCTCGGTAAAAATGGATAAAGTTTTGGGAGACCGACCTGTTACCGATGCGGCCAAAGCACTTCAGGGGTCCATTCCAGGCCTTCAAATTACTTACGGAAGTGGGCAGCCAGGTTCAGGAACAAACATAAATATCAGGGGATTTGAATCTATTAACGGAGGAAGCCCGCTGATATTGGTTGATAATATTCCTATGAGTTTAGATGATGTCAATCCAAGGGATATTGAAAATATCACCGTTTTGAAAGATGCATCAGCAGCTTCCATATATGGTGCAGAAGCGGCTTTTGGTGTGGTGTTAATTACGACCAAATCGGGTACAAAAAATCAACCAATGAAGTTGGAATATTCTAACAATTTTGGTTTTACCAAGCCAAGTACTCTGCCAGAGAAGGCTTCTCCGTTGGAATTTGTCACAGCTCTTCAATCCTGGGGGCAGCAAAACTACTGGACAGGGCAA
The DNA here is from genome assembly GCF_054777495.1 of Echinicola sediminis. NCBI lineage: Bacteria > Pseudomonadati > Bacteroidota > Cytophagia > Cytophagales > Cyclobacteriaceae > Echinicola > Echinicola sediminis. The sequence continues at coordinate 36,013 of NZ_BAAHAP010000033.1, forward strand.
AATGTGGATACTTGGATCGATTACATCAATCAGTACAATGCCAATCCAAGTGCATATCCGGATGGTTATATCGAAGATAATGGACTGAGGTATTATGTTCGTGAAAATGACCTTTATGGAGAGTTTTTAGGGGCCAGTGGATTTGAGCAGATCCATAATCTTTCTGTAACGGGAGGAACGGAAAAAACATCCTATAGGGTTTCTTTAGGTTATAATGACGAAGACGGTATCATGGTGACCGATAATGACAGTTATCGACGCTACAATGCAAGCATTAACTTGATTACTGAAATCACACCGAAACTAACCACTACTTTTAGTACACTATATAAGAATGGTCTGCGCACTGGGCCGGTAAGTGGAGATTGGAGCGGTATGTATTATAGTGCCATCAATTATCATTCAGCTACCCCGATAGGAGAAGGTGAGATTGATGGACAAAGATTGCCCTATGCTACCCCCGCCAATTTAATCAGGTATTCCCCTATGCGAGAGAATTTTGATGAAATGATCAGGTTTTTCGGGAAGGCTACGTTGAAGCCGATTGAAGGTATGGAGCTAAATGCAGAGTATACTTTTGAGAAGAAAAGAACGGAAGTGCAGGATCCGTCCTACACTCCTACGATGATCAATCCGGCCACAATGGCCATAACACCCTATCAAGCTAGTCAATCTTCTTACTCTACCAGTACATCCAGAAGAAACTATCATGCACTTAATGCATATGGTAAATACGATAAGACGCTTGGAAGCCATAAGCTACATTTCATGTTGGGTATGAACCAGCAAACTTCTGTTGCTGAAAGTTTCTATGCGAGCAGAAGGATGTTGATTTCCCCCAGCAATCCAGGCTTGTCCACTGCCACAGGTGTAATGAGTGTGGATGATGGTTATACAGATTACGGAATTATTGGCTTCTTCGGTAGAGCAAACTACGATTATAAGGAAAAGTATCTGTTGGAAATAAATGGTCGCTATGATGGGTCATCCCGGTTCCCTAAAGGAGACCGTTTTGGTTTCTTTCCTTCAATTGCCGGGGCGTGGAAAGTAAGTAGGGAGCCTTTTATGGATGGCATTGCCCAGACTATTACCAATTTGAAATTAAGAGCATCCTGGGGTGAAATAGGCAACCAGGCTATTGAACAGCAATTCGGTAACTATCCTTACCTTCCAAGCATGAGCCCTTATGAGGCTGCATGGATCGATGTAGATGCCGGGCTGAGGGCTGTTAGCTTGGGGACCCCTTCCTTGGTGAGTGCCAGTTATACATGGGAACGCGTTCGTACCTTGAACTTAGGTGTTGATTTTGGCTTATTTGATAATAAGTTGTATACAGCTTTTGATTGGTATAACAGACAGACCCTGGATATGCTTGCTCCCGGGGCACAACTTCCAGCAGTAATCGGTGCAGAAGCTCCACTTCAAAATGTGGCTGATTTGAAAACTTTGGGTTGGGAATTGGATATCAAATGGAGAGAAACCAAAGGAGACTTCGATTATAGCTTGGGGTTCAATTTATTTGACAACTCCACAGAGATTATTAAGTATCAAAACGAAGCAGGATTAATCAATCAGTTCTATGTTGGTCAGAAAATGAATGACATCTGGGGATTTACAACCGCCGGGTATTACACGGAGGCTGATTTCGTAGAGGGAAGCCTTGATGCCAATTTACTAAATGGTCAGCTTAAAGAGGGAGTGCCAGGTTATAAAGGAGTAAATCAAAATCCCGGAGACGTAAAGTACGCTGATTTGAATGGTGATGGGGAAATCTTCACCGGCAATAGCACATTGTCTGATCCAGGGGACCGATCCGTTATTGGTAATTCTACCCGGAGGTTTGAGTTTGGCCTAAATGGTTCAGCCTCTTACAAAGGATTCGACCTTTCATTGTTTTTGCGGGGTATAGGTAAGCGGGATTTATGGATAAGCAATCCAGTCGTATTTCCTTATACTTTTGAGTTTACCACGATCTACAAACACCAATTGGATTACTGGACTCCTGAGAATACGGATGCTTATTATCCAAGAAACTATCCCAATGGGGGAGGAAACTATGGTGGTAATTTAAGGACTCAAACCAAGTACTTGTCCAATGGTGCCTATCTAAGGGTTCAGAATATCACATTGGGGTATACCTTCCCTAAAGCCTTATTGGAGAAGTTGCATATCAGTCGTTTGAGAGTGTATACGTCTGGCGAAAACCTATTCAATTTCGATCACCTACCTGATGGCTTGAATGCAGATTTGAGCAACATCAGTCAAGGAGGTAATTATCCCTTTATCAAAAAGGTTTCTCTAGGACTTAATGTGACACTTTAAAATTCGATGAAGATGAAATTGTTAAAAAATATAGCCATTTGTTTTTCAATGGCAGGTTTAACACTTAGCTGTGTAGAAAGTACATTGGACAAAACACCTGAATTGGTATTCTCTGAAGACAATGCTTTTGAAAACTTTCAGGTAACCCAGACCTATGCCTTTGGTTTTTATACCGCATTCTCCGGTTATAATGATTTAGGCGTGATTAATAGTGATTGGAATGCAGACTTGATGATGAACAATAATTCCAATCAAGGAGCTTCTTGGATATGGGGAAGGGAAACCATACCCACTACATCAGGTATTTGGAACTTCTCTTTTGTGAGAAGGGTAAATATCATGCTGAAGAACCTGGAAGCTTCCAATATGACAGAAGCAGAGAAAAACCACTGGCGAGCAATAGGGTACTTCTTTAGGGCTTACGACTATTACGATAAAATAGCAGCCTATGGGGATGTGCCTTGGATTGATAGGGTGTTGACCGATGATGATGAGTTGCTGTATGCTCCTAGGACACCTAGAGCAGAGGTGGCTCAGCATATTTTGGACGACCTGCTTTTTGCAAGAGATAATATTATGGAGCCGGGGACAAATGGTATTCCCAGCAATAGCATCAGCAGTGATGTGGTTAGGGCGTTGATTTCTCGTTTTGGTTTGTTTGAAGGTACTTGGAGAAAATACCATGGACTTTCAGGTTCGGACACTTTCTTGAGAGCAAGTGCCGATGCGGGAGCTGAATTGATTGCCAATAATCCCTCTTTGCATCCCAACTATAATGAACTGTTTAACAGTGCTTCTTTGGCGGGGGTGCCGGGTATTCTCTTGCACAAAAGTTATGAGGTGGGGGTGCTGACGCATGTACTTACCTCAAGGCACAAAAACTCTGCCGGCAACTGGGATATCACTAAGAGGGGAGCAGATTCTTATTTGATGAAGGATGGACAGACCCGATGGAACAGCCCATTGTTTGAGACCGATCGAGATCCGTATGCAGAGTTTAGAAATAGGGATTTGAGAATGTTATATACTATTACTCCTCCTTTTAGGGTTAAGCCAGTTCCAGGTAACCGACTGGCATGGGAGTATTCGGATGATGCTAAAGACAGAGAATACATAGATTTCATGGAGACTATATCCGATGAGGCTCAAAAGGTGCTGCCAAGTAGGAATCATGCGGGATATATTTTGAGGGTTTCCCCTCACTTTAGGGATTTTAATGAAGGAGATCCTTATAATGTTTCCAGGACTGGTTATAAACTGTTCAAATACTATAACCGTCTTCATGATATCCAGAACAATGACTTCAATGATGCTCCGGTCTTCAGAATGGGAGAAGTCTTGGTCAATTATGCGGAGGCTAAATGGGAATTGGGAGAGTTTGATCAGTCTGTAGCAGATATGACTATCAACAAACTTAGAGAAAGAGGGGAAGTATCACCGATGACTGTTTCAGCGATTGGGCCTGATTTTGACCCTACCAGAGATGCGGAAATTGATCCTGTACTTTGGGAAATCAGAAGAGAACGAGGAATTGAGTTGATGGCAGAAGGTTTTCGTTTCAATGACCTGAGAAGATGGAAGAAAATGGATTACACCAATGACCCTAAGTTGGGTAGATGGATAAAGGCAGCAGATGTGAATAATCGTATCCCAATCCAAGGTGGGGCTGCTGAAGGTTATATCCAGTTTTTCCCGGGTACGCCACCGGCTTGGGAAGACTATCAGTACCTTTATCCGGTACCCTCTGAGGAGATTGCATTGAATCCTAATTTGGAACAAAATCCAGGCTGGGAATAATACATCGTCTTTAATCTAATTCATTTTGCCCTTGGTGTCCTCTGTTTTTTTTAGGATACCAAGGGTGTTTTTTTGTTTCGAATTTTCATTGTCCAGCAGCCCAGCTGCTGGGACGACAAAAAAGTCATTGCGTTGGGGGAAATTGATGGTCGGACAAAAGAAGGGTACAGATACATTACAGGGATTCATCCCTTGAAGTAATGGTGTGTTGAATGGAGACATAAAGTTATGATCGGTAGCGTAAAGACTGAATAGGGATTGTTTTCAATTTATTTCATATTGTGGTATAAAAAATTCGTTTTATTTCTTTTTTTTGTATTTGGATGCCTTTGCAAAAGTAAATGTAATGGTGTCACTTTATTTGTTTTAGCTATCGAATCAATTAAACCATATAAAAGTTAACTACATGAGATCCCTTCTATTGACGGCTTTATGTGCATGGGCATGCATCGGGTATGCAGTGGCACAGGAAAGGGAAGCCGATCCTATATTTGAAAATCCCAATGTCCAAGAGGAAAACAGGCTGCCCATGCGGTCTTCCTATTTTGCATTCGAAAATGCAGCACTTGCTGAGAAGAACGATAAAAGTGCCTCCGAAAGGTTTTTTGACCTGAACGGAACATGGAAGTTCTTTTGGACCAATCATTATGACAAGCTGCCCGCAGGTTTTGAAAAGACAGGTTTCAATGATCAGTCCTGGGATGATTTCCAGGTGCCGGCCAACTGGGAGTTCAATGGTTACGGAACCCCTATTTATGTAAACCATCCATTCGAGTTTGCTGTAAAAAATCCAAACCCTCCTTATATTCCCAATGAGGATCAGCCAGCAGGGGTTTACAGAAGAACCATCACTTTGCCGGACGGCTGGGAGGAGGAGCAGGTCTTCATCCACCTAGGTGCTGTGAAGTCGGCTTTCAGGCTGTATGTGAACGGAAAATATGTGGGGCTGGGTGAAGACAGTAAGCTGGAATCCGAGTTTGAACTGACCGATTATGTGCAAACAGGGGAAAACCTGATTGTTGTTGAAGTAAGAAGATGGAGTGATGGGTCATACCTGGAGGCGCAGGACTTTTGGAGAATATCAGGTATCGAAAGAGATGTTTATCTGTATGCAAGACCAAAAGTTCATTTCTACGACCTTTTTGTTAAGAGCTCTCTTGCCAATAGCTATAGAGACGGCAAGCTGAATGTGACCGTTGACCTTTGGAACAGGATGGATGCGGAACAGGGTGAGAATACCGTGACTGCAAAACTGTTTGATCCCAAAGGCAACCTTATTTATGAGAAAAGCCAAAAAACCATAGGGCTTAAAAGAAAGCTCGGAAAAACCGTATTGAACTTTGCAACGGAAATCCCTAATGTATCCGCTTGGTCGGCCGAAATTCCGACATTGTATCAGTTGGAGCTGGTTTTAGCGGATGAATCCGGAAATACTTTGGAGGCCATCCGCCAAAATGTAGGCTTCAGAACTTATGAGATTGTGGGCAACCAATTCTTGGTAAATGGGCAGCCTGTGCTATTTAAAGGTGTAAACAGGCACGAGTCGCATCCTGAAACCCATCACGTGACCACCCGGGAACAAATGGAAACAGATGTGCGCATCATGAAGGAACTGAATATGAATGCGGTAAGGCTTTCCCACTATCCAAATGATCCTTACTGGTATGAACTGTGTGACAAATATGGTTTTTACGTCATCGATGAGGCTAATATAGAATCTCATGGTATGTACTATAGCCCGGAGCGTTCGTTAGGAAATGCACCGGAGTGGGAGCATGCCCATATGCTTAGGATCCAAAGGATGGTCTTCAGGGATAAAAACCACCCTTCTGTGGTTGCTTGGAGTATGGGGAATGAAGCAGGAAATGGCTACAATTTCTACAAAGCTTACGACTGGATCAAGGCTTATGACCCCTCAAGGCCTGTACAGTACGAAAGGTCCACCTATGAGTGGAATACCGATATCATCGTTCCTCAGTACCCGCATCCCAAGTCCATGGAGAGATATGCAGAAAGCAATCCTCCTAGACCCTATATCATGAGTGAATATGCCCATGCGATGGGTAACAGCTTGGGGAACTTCAAAGAGTACTGGGAGGTGATCAAAAAGTATCCCATGCTTCAGGGCGGTTATATCTGGGACTGGGTGGACCAAGGGGTTTATCTGGAGAAAAACGGCAAGAAAGTATTTGGCTATGGAGGTGATTGGGGCCCTGAAGGAACCCCAAGCGATGATAACTTCCTGATCAATGGAGTGATCATGCCTGACAGGAGATGGAATCCGCATGCCTATGAAGTAAGAAGGGTGCACCAAGAAGTTTCTTTCAAGCTGGCAGAAGGCGATAAGTTGGAGATTTTCAACGAATACTTCTTCCGAGATCTCTCTAATTATACCTTTGAAGCGATCCTCTTGAAAGACGGAGAAGAGATCAAAAGAGCAGAGGTAGGTTCGTTTGCTTTGGCGCCGCGCCAGAAAACGACCGTTGCTTTGCCCTTTGAACTGGTAAGAGAAGAAGGGGCCGAATACCGCCTACAGATTGAGGGCAAGATCATCGAGGAAGAAGGAAGAATGGCTCCAGGTACTTTATTGGCAGAAGAGGAATTCGCATTGACTGCACCTGTTTTGGCTACTTTCGATCCGGTAGCAGCCGAAGTAGAGGTCAGCGAAGAGGACGGAAAGCTTTTCATTAAAAACAAGAACTTCTCGGTAGCCTTTGATAAAACCACTGGTCAGTTCCATGATTATGTCTACAAAAAGAAAACGCTTATCCTGGACGGGCCCAGCCTTTCTCTTTTCCGCCCCTTGGTGGACAATGATTTTGGAGGTGGAAGAAGTAAAAACTACGATTACCTCAATGGAGATATTGCCCAGTTGAAAAGCCTTGAGCATGCCGAGGCAGCAGACGGAACTTATCAAGTGACAGCGGTCTACGACGTGTTAAACGGAGATGCCTCTTTTACGCAAGTCTACAGCTTTGGCAATGAAGGGAAAATCAAGGTAGACAATGACTTCAAAGCCACAAAAGGAGACCATGAGCTGTTGCTGAAGTTGGGGACCGACCTTAAGCTTCCCGGAGAATTAGATGCTTTTTCTTGGTATGGAAGAGGGCCTTGGGAAAGCTATGAGGACAGAAAGTACAGTGCCCAGGTAGGTTTGTATAAGGGGAGTGTAATGGAACAATACCATCCCTATGTGCGTCCTCAGGAGTCCGGCAACAAAACAGACGTAAGATGGGCACAAGTGAGCAAGCAAGGGAAGCAAGGTGTTAAGGTTTCCGCTGTTGGGGACTTATTGAATGTCAGTGCTTTGCCTTACAGTATTGATCAGCTTTACCCAGGGAAGGAAAAGAAAAACCTTCACTCCGGTGAGCTTGAGTCCAATGGGTTTACTTATCTGCATGTGGACCATACCCAGATGGGCGTGGCCGGTATCAATAGCTGGGGCTCTATCGCCTTGGAAGAATACCGCGTGTTGTATAAGGATTATGCCTACAGCTATATCATTGAACCAGTGCTAAACTAAACCCAAGTAGAGAAATGAGATTAAAAAGTTTATTGACTGTGTCGTTATTGTCAGGCCTGATGGCCTGCAATAACGACAATATGGACTACACTGAAGCGGATTTTCAGTCCCCAACTGTCATTCCTGTAGGAGGGAATACCTATTTGACCTCGGCTGAAGAGGGAGCTCAAGTAGGAAAGGGAGGGATCAAAGACTGGACTGCAGAAGAGGCCGTATTGAGTACCTATTTTAAAACCGAGCAGGCGCAGCAGGCATTATTGCAGCTGATACTGGACAGTAGGACTGCAGGCAGCGAACTGAAAGTGACGGTTGGAGGGAAAGAAGAGGTCGTGGCGGTGGCCGCCAGTGGGGGTGATACATTAAGTGTAGGTGTTTTTGACCTGCCGGAAGGGTACGTCAAAGTAGATGTTCAGGGCATTTCCAAAGAGGGAGCAGCATTCCCGTCCATTCAGTCCCTCCTGGTACGGACGGAGGCCGAGGCCAATCTTACCTATGTAAAGGATAATGAAAGTAACCGCTTTTATTGGGGCAGGAGAGGTCCTTCGGTGCATTTAAGCTATACTTTGCCAGAAGATAAAGACATCAAGTGGTTTTATAATGAAATCACGGTACCTGAAGGGGAAGATCCCAATGGGTCTTATTACATGGCCAATGGCTTTGGAGAAGGCTATTTCGGCATACAAGCCAATTCTGATACAGAAAGAAGGGTGCTTTTTTCCGTTTGGAGTCCTTTCCACACAGATAATCCCAATGAAATACCCGAGGATCAAAAAATCAAGCTGTTGAAAAAGGGGGGAAGTGTGAACACTGGGGAGTTTGGAAATGAAGGATCCGGTGGTCAGAGTTTTATGAGGTATAACTGGATTACGGGAAATACCTATAAGTTCCTCAATGCCGTGGAGCCTGATGGAAAAGGCAATACCATTTATACCGCCTATTTTTATGCCCCTGAGAAAGGGGAATGGCAGTTGATCGCCAGTTTTCTACGCCCCCAGACAGATACCTGGTACAAGCGTCCGCATTCGTTTTTGGAAAACTTTATCGATAGACAAGGTTACAAAGGCCGTAAGGCATTTTATACCAACCAATGGGCGATGGATACCGAGGGGAACTGGATAGAGCTGACCGAGGCCAAATTCACGGGTGATGATATTGCAAGAAGGGAATACCGGGTGGATTACGCCGGTGGAGAGGAAGACGGTAAGTTCTTCCTGAGAAATGGAGGCTTCTTTAATGAAATGGAAACGCTCAACAGTATGCATGACCGTCCTGCAAACGGCCATAAGCCTGAAATAGATTTTTCGGCTTTGCCTTAAAAGGGCTGTTGAAAATGGATCGTATTGAAGGTGTTGGGGAAATTTAGCTTGAGCTGTTGCATCGTTGAACTGGTTAACTGATAGTTCGGGATCATTGAATTAGGGTTCAGCGCTTTAATTATGGAGCTTTGATCCCCCGACCGAGTTGGGCTGGGCAGGCCTTGGGCTAAAATCAAGTTGTCCCTCATCCCGATAGCTATGCGGGATGAAGGGACAACAAAATATTCATTGCTCACTTTAAAACTGTTGACTTTAAAGAAGAAAAGGGTTGCCAAAAGGCAGCCCTTTCTTGTTATTTCTCTATTTTTTAAATCGAATAAAAGCTGTTTTTCAACATTAAGGCACTTGAAAGGCCCTTAATGACCTTAAGTCCTTCTGTGTTTAAATCAAATCAATCTCTAAATGTTTCACAGTTATCGCTGAAAAACAACTGACCATATAGTTTTGTACATAAGTATTAACGCTCTGTTTAATAAGGTTTTGATTAGTTTTATGTTAAAAGAAATTGATACGAAAATAAATTTCATTACATTTATGGCAATTAATTGTTAATTCAACTAAAACAAAATCAAATGCCCTTGTTGAATCAACAGCAGTCCTTTTCTTCAAAAGGGCTGTCCCCATCCAACGTAGCACAGAGCCAAGCTTCGGAATCAGACCTCTGGATTTCCTTTTTGAGGGGAAGTGATGCTGCATTGGCAAAAATTTACAGGGCGTATTCCGACAAGCTGTTCAGTTACGGTAGGCAGTTTACCTCCAACGAAATGTTGATCCAAGATGCTGTGCAGGATGTGTTTTTTAAACTGGTGGATAACAGGGAAAAGCTTGGTGTGGCTCAGTCTGTCAAGTTCTATTTGTTTTCCAGTTTCAGGAGGATTTTAATGCGGCTGATCAAGCGTGAGCGGAAATATGTGGAGGAAAACGGTGATGGAGAAGGTTTTTATTTTTTGCTTGATGAGGATTACTTTACCATGGATGCGATGCTCAGCAAACAGCAGAAAGGCCTGATCAAAGAAGCCTGCAATGGGCTTACCGTCCGTCAACGGGAAATGCTGAATTTAAGGTTTTTTGAAAACCTGAGCTATGCAGAAATAGCGGATATGTTGGGAATGGCCAATGCCAAAACCGTCAGGACCATGCTTTACCGTATCCTGGGTAAACTCTCTGAGAAACTGAGCCCTTTTAAAAGAACCTTGCTCAGCCTTTTGTTTGCTGTGTGTCTCTTTGGGTGATTTGAAGTTGGTCCCCTATTTTTAGGCTTATTTGAAATTGGGGCAAGGATTTTAAGAAGCGGATCCACGAATTATACGAATTAGCACGAATTTTCAGGTTATATATTGTGTCTCACATTGTGTCGAGGGCTAACCCCTATACCATTATAATTGAGGTTTAGGTTCAATTTACATAGTACTTCTGGCAAGCTGGAGGGATAGCAAAAATACCATTCCATAGAGCACCTAATTATTTATATAACGAAACTTTAAGTTGTTTAAAAAGTAATTTTTTGAAAAAAAATATTTTCAATTGGTGGTTGTTTAATAATGGCTTGTCTCTTTATTAATAGAAACTTAATAGAGAAGATTTTGCCCAATGCAATTTGACCCTAAGAGAGAACAGGACTTTTTATTGAATGAATTCTTCATGCAATGGATCATTGCGCCAAATGAAGAGTCGGACCGCTATTGGACGCAATGGATGAGCGATCATCCCGATAAATCCCAAATGCTAAAAAGGGCAAAGGAAACGGCTCTTTCCTTCAGGACTTCTGAGTTTGCGATGGAAAAAGAGGCCAGTGAGCGGATTTTGCAGCGGGTCATTCAGCGGCATCAGGACAACAAGTCCGGACTGGGGACATTGGAAAGAAAGTCCGGTTGGGTACAATTGTTCCTGGGCAACAGGGTAGCAGCTATCGTGGTGTTTGTTGCATTTTTTCTTGGGGCGATGAGCTATTACCTGGCACCGGTAGAAGAGGCAGTGGTGGAGGAAAAAGTAGCTTGGGTCACCAAATCCAGCAAAGCGGGTACTAAAATGACCTTCCATTTGCCTGATGGTTCCCTTGTTAAGCTTAATGCCAACAGTAAGATCGTTTTTCCCGCACAATTTTCAGATACCCTCCGAGAGGTTAGCTTGGTTGGGCAGGCATTTTTTGACGTGCAAAGAAATGAAAAGGTGCCTTTCATCGTACAGGCAGGAGACCTTCATGTGAAAGTTTTGGGGACTTCCTTCGATGTCAATAGCCGCCCGGATCTAGCGGTACAAAATGTAGCCCTCTTGACGGGGAAGGTCCAGGTAAGCTCGGCTGATGGGAAATATGAGTTTCTCAATCCCTTGCAGATGATCACTTATTCCAAGGAGAGGGGAGAAATGGTGAAACAGGAATTTGACCCAGAAGAGACTGCCGGTTGGAAAGATGGGATCATCAAGTTTAACAATACGGACTTTAGAAAAGTGTTTAGGACGCTGGAGGAATGGTACGATGTGAAAATTACTGTGAGTGAGGGAGTTCACTTTAAAGGAGGGCTGAACGGAAGATACGACAACGAAATTCTGGACAACGTCCTGGCAGGCTTGTCCTATTCCGAAGGCTTTAAATATAAGATTGAAAACAAACAAGTGACAATATACTAATCATAAACCCAATTTAAACAAGACCCAAAGAGTATGAACCCATTGAGAAAAGAGATTAATGCATTAGGCGATTCGGTCCGGATAACTTATCCGGTTTATGTAAACAAGTACTACCAATCATAAAATTTATACAGCTATGATGAAAAAAATACTATTGAGATTGGGTTTGGTGACCGTATGGAGTTTGTCCCTACTGATTGCCGCATCCCCATTGAAAGCAAATCAGTATGCTTATAATGATTTGACTTTTCAGAACGATATGGACAAGAAGATTTTGTCTGTTCAGTTTGTGGAAGAGCCTTTCAAAACGGTTTTGGAAGAAATCGAACAAAAGACCGGCTTTCATTTTACCTATAACGACCGGCTTGAGGCCAAAAAGGTGAGCGTTTCAGCCCAAAATGAAAGCCTGGAAGCTGTTCTTAAGAAACTGGGGAGGGAATATGGCTTCAGTTTCAGGCAGGTAAACAAGACCGTTCATGTCAGTGCGCCCGTAGAGGAGAAAGTGGCCGAGCAGTCAGTCCTCCTGAAAGATGTAACGGGAAAAGTAATAGATATTACCGGAGAGCCTCTTTTAGGGGTGAGTATCTTGGTGAAAGGGACTACCAAAGGCACCGTGACTGACTTGGACGGGACTTTTTCCCTTCAGGGTATTGCAGAGGATGCCGTTCTGCAGGTTTCGTTCATTGGTTTTGCCAGCAAGGAAGTGTCCGTTGCCGGTTCCAATGTGCTGGAAGTGGTACTGGAGGAAGATGCCCAAGGCCTTGAAGAAGTGGTCGTGACCGGTTATACCAGCCAAAAGAGGGAAAACCTCACCGGTTCCATCGCCGTGGTGGACGGTGACAAGCTGAAGGACGTGACTTCTCCCAATATAGGGAATATGCTCCAAGGCAAGATGGCCGGGGTGGATATTGTCACTTCTTCAGGTACTCCTGGGGCTTTGCCTACCATTAGAATCAGAGGTAAAAACTCCATCCGTTCATCTGTAGATCCTATTTGGGTTGTGGATGGTGTGATCTGGCATGGAACGCCAAACCTTAACCCTGCAGATGTGGAGAGTATATCTGTCCTCAAAGATGCAGCTTCCGCGGCCCTGTATGGTTCAAGAGGAGCCAATGGAGTAGTAGTGGTTACCACCAAGTCAGCCAAAGGAGCGGATGTAAGTTCGTTTAATGTGAGTGCAAAAACGGGGGTGTCTATTTTCAATACCGGAGGGTTTAAGATTTCCGACTCCCAAGATCTTTATGGTTTGTGGGGGCAGTTCCCCAACCAAAGCGCTGTTCCTGATTATTATGGAGAAGATCTTTTAAATAGCAATACGGATTGGTTGGATGTCGGTACCCAAGCAGGAACCGTGCAGGATTATAACCTTTCTTATAGTGGGACTTCAGGCAAAGCCAGGATATATGCTACGGGTAATTATTTCAAAGAAGAAGGCTCTGTCAAAGGCTATACCTATGAGCGTTTGTCTGGTAGGTTTAATGTCGACTATGACGTTTCGGAGCGTTTGACTTTAAAGCCCAAATTGGCCGCTACTTATACCACCACGGATGATCGGCAGCACAGCATCTATGATTTGTACAGGAATCTTCCCTGGGACAATCCTTATGGAGCTGATGGCAGGCCGGTCAACCCTCAAAGCGGTGATGTGACTTGGTACGGAAGGGATAATAGAAATTACCTTTATGATCTGCAGTGGAATTACAGTGACGATGCCACGTTTAATATTTTGGCCAACCTGGATTTCCAATACGATATTACCGATAACCTGTCCTTTATATCCACCAATAATGTGACCTACTATAACTCGGAAGGCTTGAGTTATACAGATCCAAGATCCAATGGTGGATTGGCAGATAATGGACGGATTTCCAATAGCATGGCCAAAAGGATCACCCGTTTTACCAACCAGATGCTTTCCTATACCAAAACTATTGACGATCATTTTATCAATGCTTTGGTGGCCTATGAGTTTAGCGATTATGGCTATAATGATTTGAGCGCTACGGGCAAGGGGATTGTTCCCGGTGCCAGTATCATCGGAAGTACTTCGGAGCCTACGACCATCAACGGGACAAAAAATGATTATGCCTTTCAGTCGTATTTGTTCAATGCGAACTACGGATACAAAAGCAAATACAACGCTCAGGTCTCATTTAGAAGGGATGGGGCGTCAAGGTTTGGTTCGAATGAGAAATACGGAAATTTCTTTGCCATCAGTGGTTCATGGAATATTCACAGGGAAGAATTCTTCAACAGCAAGTCGCTGGATTATTTGAGATTGAAGGCGGCTTATGGCGGAGTAGGGAATACACCATCCTCGTTGTATCCTCAATATGAGCTCTATTCATTGGACGCCCAATACAATGGAGACCCTGCTGCTGTGCCTACTTCACTGGGCAATGATAACCTGACCTGGGAAAAGACCTATGACAGCAATATTGGGGTAGAATTTGGTCTTTGGAACCGAATGGACGGGGTTTTGGAGCTTTATAATAAGAGCACCAGTGGCTTGCTGCATTTTGTGCCTCTTCCCAATATTTCCGGTTATGACGGATATTATGATAATATCGGGGGTGTCCGCAACAGCGGTATAGAATTTACACTTGGAGCTGATGTACTGCAATCGGCTACAGGATTTAACTGGAGACTAGATTTCAATATTGGTAGAAATGTGAATGAAATCACGGAACTGTATGAAGGTAGAAGACAGGTTACCGGCCAGAACATTATCGAGGAAGGTGAAAACATAGACACCTGGTATATGAGAAAATGGGCAGGTGTCAATCCAGAGGACGGTACCCCGCTGTGGGAAGTTGTTGATCCAAACACCGGAGAGGTAAGCACGACGGGAAGTTATTCAGCAGCCACTTTGCAGAAAGTAGGTGCCCGTACACCTGATTTCTTCGGCGGATTGAGTTCCTATTTGAATTACAAAGGGTTTTACCTGAATGCTACCCTGGCCTATTCAAAGGGGGCAATGGTGTACCATTATGCCCGGGAGATGTTTGACAGTGATGGAGCTTATCCTACCTACAATTTTATGAGATTAAAGGATGAATGGTCGAGATGGTCTCCGGAGAATCCAAATGCCACGCATCCACAGCCGGTGTTTGGTGGTAATAATAATGCGCACAAGACCTCATCCAGGTATTTGGAAGATGCGAGCTACATCAGAATGAGAAACGTGACCTTGGGATATACTTTACCCACTTATTTGACGGATGCTTGGAAGCTTGGCGGGGTAAGTGCCTATTTGTCTGCGGACAACCTGTTTACCCTTACTGATTATTCAGGCCTTGATCCGGAAGCTGCCGTGAATGGAGACAATTCATCTCCTTATCCATTGCCAAAAAGGATAACATTTGGTGTAAATCTTTCATTCTAACCTCAACCGTATATGATTATGAAATATCTGAAAAATAACTATTGGATTGGGTTAACTGTATTGATCCTTTCTGCCTGTAATATAGATAGAACTCCCTATGACTCCATTACATCTGATGACTTGGCGAGTTCGGAAACCAGTGCCCAGTCGGTTACTTTGGGGACTTACAGTAGGATGAAGTCCTGGAGTGATAATTGGCACAGACTGTTTGAGTACCCTACCGATAACCTTGCCCTGAGCGGTACTACTACTGATCCCTTGTTCTTTACCTATAATTATCAAAGAATTCCCAATGGATCCAGGGTAGGAGGTTTTTGGAGAAGCTCTTATCAGATTGTGGTAGGGGCAAATAAGACGATCGAGGCCCTTGAAGAGGGCGTTTCGGATGCCAATGACCAGCTGCTGGCGGAAAATTACTATATCCGCGCATTGATGCATTTTCAGTTGGTCAATATTTTCGGAAGACCCTATGTGCAAGGAAGGGACAATGAAGGGGTACCATTGAAGTTGGACGGAGATCACTTGAACCACCCGATAAGATCTACTGTCGGAGAAGTGTATGACCAGGTTGAGGCTGACTTGCTGAAAGCAGTAGAGCTTTTTACAGAGGAGAAGAGCAACGCTTATGCCAGTAAAGAAGCGGCCTGGGCGCTTTTGTCAAGATTTTATCTTTATCAAGGAGAAAATTCAAAAGCCA
The DNA here is from genome assembly GCF_054777495.1 of Echinicola sediminis. Taxonomy (NCBI): domain Bacteria; kingdom Pseudomonadati; phylum Bacteroidota; class Cytophagia; order Cytophagales; family Cyclobacteriaceae; genus Echinicola; species Echinicola sediminis. Next base: position 51,681 of record NZ_BAAHAP010000033.1, read on the forward strand.
TCGAGTTTGCTGATAAAGTAATTGATTCTGGGAAATTTAATTTGGTGGCTACCGAAAAACTGGCAGACTATACCAAAATGGCTCCAGAGTCGAATCCAGAAACGATCTTTGCCGTTAAGTTCATTCCAGATGCCGATTATGAGTATAATGGTTGGTATACTGTAGGTTCATTATATGCCAATATCCAAGGAACCGGATGGGGGGAAATGTATGCTTCCCGCAAGTATTTGGAGTTGGTCAGAGAGTATCCTGAGGATCAGCGTTACGGGTTTATTCAGCCAAAGGTAGTTGACGAGGAGGTTACCTGGGCACTTTATGTGGACAATGCCAACAAATACCACTGGAAGGAAGTGACCCTGAATGGGGATGAGTACAGCTATACTGAAAACGGTCAGACAAAGATCCTGATCAAGGAGGATAATGGGCATGGAGGATACCGCTATTATGTGGAGACTGCAGAAGGAAATAAAAGAGCCTTGATCGATAAGAAATTGGATGTAAGGAATGGCTATCCGAAGTATTATGTGCTGAAATGCTCCGGTCAGGAGGACCAGGTGCACCTTTGGTCACCTGTTATCTCAAGATTGGCGGAAATGTACCTCAACCGTGCAGAGGCCAATGCCAAGTTAGGGAATGATGCACTGGCTCTTCAGGATGTAAATATCCTCAGAGAAAGGGCAGGTATTCCTGAAGTGGGACTTTACACGTCTGCTAATCTGGGCGGTAAGTCGGTGATGGATGTGGTGCTTGAAGAAAGACAGCTGGAGCTGGCTTTTGAAGGGCATAGGAAAATCGATGTGTTCAGAAATAACAGGACCATGGATAGAAGGTATCCTGGTACCCATCTGGCGGGCAACAGCCCAGTATTTACTGTAGCTCCTACGGATAATGCAATCATTGAGTACCTACCGGAAGCACAATTGCTGGTGCATGAGGGATTGACTCAAAACCCATAATTTTTAACGCAGTTAATGATAAAAGCTACCCTTGTTTTTCATGGGTAGCTTTTTTTTTGAAGTAACTAAAAGAAACCGCTTTTTAAACTGGTAAGTTCTCTTCAAAATTGGCAGGTTTTGTGCCAACTTATGATTTTTTATGACAGAAAATGCTGTTAAGATTACAAATATGGTTTGTCTCATTTCATATAATTATTTTTAATATTTATTGTCTTTTTATGGGTTTAATTTTGTCTCATAAAACATGGTTAACGTCCTGTTTTTAAGTTGAATTAAAGTTTTTGGGTGTTTTATGGTTTTGTTTTGTAAATGAACAACCTAATTAGGTGGGCTTTTTATACTATAAAATAATCTTAAAATACTCTAAAAACTTTTTTGGATAATGCTATTCTTGTTTTGTAAGGTAGTGCCGTGACGTTAGGGATTTTGATGTTTAGCTATTTCCTGAGAAGTGATTTTACCGGGGTAATATTTCTCCAAAGATTATAAAGCATAAGATCTAAACCAATTATTAAATGATTTTGATTTATGGGATCAATTTTTACTGAACCGAAAAAGCATGGCTACTTTTTGGTTTTGTCCTTTTTGCTGTTGGTGGGACCACTGGCATCCTTTGGACAAGGAACCAAATCGTTGGCAGATGAAGTGACTTACTCAAGTCCCAATGTCCCTGCAGGGCTCTTGGATTTTCCTCCTTATGATAAGGAGACAGTTGAAAATCCGAACCATGCCACAGTAGATGATGAGAACTTTGCCAGGTTATTGGCGAGTCCCGGCATTGCTGTCGGTCTGGGTGCCTATAATGGGGAGCTGGAACTCAAATACCCCAGCGTACAGCCGGCCAATACCACCACCTTTATCCGAGTGGATGGCAGTGGGGATATTTTTGGCTTGCTGCTGGGAGGCAGCTTGGGAGAGCTCTTAGGAGATGTGTTGGGATTGGTTGCACTGGGAAGGCAGGAATTTGAGGTGATTGCCAGAAACGGTGCTACGGACATTTATTCGCGCAACTCGGTGCAGGGCTTTAATGTAAGCAGGGCTCGTGTGATCGTAGGCCCTGACGGAAAATATTATATTGCTATAACTCCACAACAGGATTACGACAGGATCTATATAGAAAATGGATCCCTTTCATTGTTGGGCCTAGGAGCAGAAGTCAATCTGGACGTGTTCAATGCTTTTACTTACCAATCAGCAAGCATTTGTGGCAATCCGGTGGGGACTTCATATGATGTTAGCGGAATAGACCTGGATTTATTGGATTTAGGAGGTGCTGCAGCTGATGATCTCCATCTGGCTATAGACAATGATGAAAGCACCTATGCTACTTTGAGTCCGGGAGTATTGAGCCTTGCGGGGATTCTGGAACAGCATTTTTTCTTTGATGGTCTTGGACAGAGCACAGATGAGCTGGAGGTCACTTTAAGCGCTGATCCTGGGGTTTTAGATGTGAATTTGCTTAATAATATTGATTTAGTTGCTTATGCAGGGACGGTAGAAGTAGGACGTCAAGATATAGAAAGCCTCGGCAGTGAATTGCTGGGGATCGTTCAATTGGACCTGCTGGGATTACTGGCCGATGGTAATCCCGTAACTTTTACCATGACGCCGGGTGCTGCTTTTGATCGTCTTGAGATCGAGGTCAGCACTTTGCTTAATTTGGGGACTTCTGAAAGTTTAAGGATCCATGAGGTAAAAAGAACCCCCAAGCGTCCCACCATCAGCGGAGTGGACAGCGAACAAAATATGCTGGTTTGCTCCGGAACCAACGTAATATTGAATGCCACCGTGGCCAGCGGAGACCAAGTCTATTGGTATGATGCGCCTACAGGCGGCAACTTAGTACATACGGGAGCTTCTTTTAATATTGGTCAAGTTGGATCAAAGGTCACCTATTACGCCGGCGCCCAAAGGACTGGCTGTCCGGAGGAATCCATACGTGTCCCTGTTACCGTGGATATTAACCCTAACCCTTTGATTTCTCTCAATGGCGCAGCGGTCTATAATGTGGCAGTGGGAGAATCCGTGACCCTGCCTGGCGCCACAGCAGTCAATGAAGATGGGAGTCCGGTCATTACTTCCTGGTCAGCACTGGGAGGAGCTCCTTTTGGCTCACCAAATGTAGCGGGACCATTCACCAACGGAGGCCGCTATACCTACAGGGTTTCAGCTACTGGTACCACCTGTACCAATTTTATAGATGTAGTAGTCAATGTTTTTGATCCGGCTGACTGTCCTCTGGTATATGAAAGGAGGTATTCCACCAGCGCAGATGATTTTACCGTAAGTAGCCTGTTGGGTTTACAGTTAGGTGCTGTGACCAATCCTAATTTGGCCGCGGGAAGCGATATGAGTGGCTATTCCCTACTGTCCGAAACGGTTGGAACAAGTTTATTGGGTTTGACAGGGGAAACCTCCCAAACCATCAGGTGGAATACCATGGTTCCTGCGGGTACACCGGTGACAATCAAGCTAGGCCGGGAATATGGCGTAGCTGGAGTTTCCAGCGGAATTTTTGTTCAAGCACTGGATGGAAACCCGATAGATGGGGATGAGTTGATAGGAATACGGCAAGTAGCTGACGGGAATTTGGTTTCTGCAGTGAACGGCGTAAATGAATTCACCTATACTTTTATACCTGTGGATGCCAGTGGCGTGCCCGTCGCTTATAACGGAGTGAAGATTTCGCTTGCTTCCCTGGTAAATGCTGTTCAGAATGTTAGGGTATATGGTGCTTATTATCATGAGACCGCAGCAACTTTGGCAAGTTGTTCTTTTGGAGCCTTAGACATTCAGACAGGATTTGAGTCCATTATTGGCGGTTTGGATGTTGCTTCAGGTTTGACCTCGGTAAGCAATCCTAGCTATGCGGTAGATGGGGATTTGAATACCTACGCCAGCTTAAACAATGCGGTAGGTGTCAATATCAGTAGCAAGCTGGATATTACATTCTCCGCTCCTGCCATTGCGGGAGACTCCGTAGCCATTAAAGTGGGAAGCTCTGTAGAGCTGATAGACCTGACATTACTCGAGGGGTATACCATTCAAAGGTATTTGGGGGATAGAAAAGTAGGGGAGCCTCTCGAAGCAGGGTCTTCCATACTTGAATTGAACCTGCTGGGAAGTGGCACGGAGCAGGCCTTGACCTTTATTAATGATTTACCCTTTGACAGGTTGAAATTCCTTTCCGGAGGAATAGTGGAGGCCTTGGATGATCTCAGGATTTATGAGGTAGAACTGGTACCTCTAAAAGAGTTGGATGGAGAAGATTACGATGATACAGCGGGAGTAGACTATATTGAAATTTGCCCTGGAGATCTCATTGATTTACCGGATGCCACTTGTGATCAGATCAAGCTTTACTCCAATGCATCAGGAGGTACAGAAATTACCGTAAGCGACATCGCATCATGGACAGGTGGAACCACGCTAACTGTTTATTTACAAGTGGTAAGATTTGGCTGCGAGGAGGGTATTGAGAGACGTCCGATAGAGATCCGTGTATTGGAGTCTTCCTCCTCTTTGCTGGAAGAAATTCTTATAAACGGAGCCAATGAAAATACTTTTTGCGCTGTTGATCCAGTGACATTGGAAGCCAGTTTGGTTTCAGGAGCTCCAGCAGGAGTGACGTATCAATGGTATGCTGACAACACAGGGACACCGGAACTGATTTCAGGAGAAACTTCCGCTTCTATTAATCTGAATGGATTGACGGAAGGTGCTTACACTTATTATGTAGAAGTTGCTGCCCCTGGATATTGTACTTCAGACCCTGTTCCCGTCAATTTTACAATCAACAGGAATGCTGTAGACGGGGATATTAATCTGGATGATTTGGTGACCCAATGTGTTGGGGCACCCGTAGTGCTGAGTCCTACGAGCAGTATTACCTCACCTGTGTTCACCTGGTATTATGATGAAGCCAAAACCAATCCGGTATTGGACGGTGATGTGGATGGAACGGCTACGCTGAACCTGTCTGGATCTGGAGAACTGACGATAAGTGGGCTCGCCGATGGTGCTGATAAACTATATTATGTAACAGTAAGCGGAGACGTTGTTTGCGAGAACCTGACGGGCAAAGCAGTAAATGTTCAGATTTCTAATAATTTGCCTGAGCCTACCTTTACAGAAGCGAACCTTACGCTTTGTGGAACAGGAAATGACGCGGTATTTGAAGTGACCAATGATGCAGGCGGCTTGAGCTACCATGTATTTGATTCAGAATCAGGGGGCACGGCCATCACAGCAGGTGTGTCAGTCAGCGGCAATATGATCACAATCTCCAATGTGAATGCGGATGCAAGCTATTGGATTGAGGTGAGGGGGGCCGGCGGATGTGTCGGAACAACCAGAGGCAGAGTTGAGGTGTCGGTTTATCCTGAGGCAACAGATTCGGACATTTCCATTTCAGATGCATCGATTTGCATGGGAGAGTCTGTGGTCCTGACAGCTAGCAGCACAACGGTGTCCAATCCTATATTCAGGTGGTACAGTGATGCAGGCTTGAGCAATCTTTTATTTGAAGGGGCATCTTATAATGTGAGTCCTGCCGCTTCGACAGCGTATTATGTTTCGGTAGAAGGAGATGGTGTGTGTGAAAACGGATCCGGAACAGGAAAAATGGTAAGTGTTTTGGTGAACGATCTTCCTGATGTACCGGAAGTTTCGGGCGATGTCCAATTGTCTGAAGGATTCGGAACACTCTTGACGGCTTCGGCAGGAAACCCTGCCCCAGCGGATGTAGAGATTGTGTGGTATGATGCCTCAGGGAATGAACTGGCAACAGGAAGCACTTACAATACCGGGGTGCTTGGTCAGGGGACCTACACTTATTATGCAGAAGCGAGAAACACAACTACAGCTTGTGTGTCGGCAAGCCGCGCAGCAGTAACGGTAACTGTAAACCCAGCAAATGTGCTTGAAGATTGCTCAGTAGCCAATGCCCAAACGAATGGTACCGAAGCCATATGTATTCTTTGTGGTGTGGAAAATGCCAACAATGCAGTCGATGGGAATGAGAATACTTTTGCAAGATTTGTCGCTCCTGTAACAGCAACTGGCGGGGTATGGCAGGACCTGATTTTTGCTTCTGGCGGAGCAGCAGGAGATACTGTAAGGGTAACCATTGGAACTGGAGGATCGCTGATCGATCTTGACCTGTTGAGTGGCCTGCGCTTCACTACCTATAATGGTGCGACTTCCAATAGTGATGGAGGAATAGTGGATGGCAATATCTTGAAATTAAGGTTGTTGGGCGGATCGTCAGATAAGGCTGAAGTTGTCTTCGTTGCCGGTGGTAATTTTGACCGAGTTCGTGTAACCTATAGACCACTGTTGGGTGTCCTCAATAGTGGATGGAGGATTTATCAAGCCCAGATCAGCTTTCCCGGTCCGTCAGCAATCAGTGATGATGTTGAAGTTTGTAAAGGTGAGGCTGCGATACTCTCAGCAACTCCTGCTGCGGGTACAGTTTTGAGATGGTATGATATGCCAGTGGGAGGAACCCTATTGGAAGAAGGCAATACCTACACTACGGAGGTATTGAATACAGTGGGGGTATCAACCTATTATTTGGCTCTGGTGAGGGGAGGCTGTGAGAATCCCGAGCGAATTCCTGTGACAGTCAAGGTGAATGAAACTCCTACCCAAGCAGATGTAGAGGTTAGCGGTAATGAAAATCCTATATGTGAAGGAATTCCGGTTGTATTGACCCCTTCGGTTTCTTCCGGCAGCAGCCTTGTCGGAACTGGCGGAGTTTTCCGTTGGTACCTTGATATGGATAAGACACAGGCAATTTCTGATGGGGACGTGGATGGAGACATCAGCTATGCTATTGATGCCTCCGGTGTTTTGTCAATTTCAGGATTGACCGGAGCGAACAATCCTTATAACTATTATTTAAGTGTAGTTGGTGATAACGGTTGTGAAAACTTAGCAGGAGACCTGCTTGAAGTGACTGTTACAGTAGACCGCAAAGGAACGGCGGCGGATATAGAATCCACAGGCGGAACGATCTGCGAGGGCGATACCTTCAGCCTGAGTGCGAGCAGCAGTACGGTGGGCAACCCTGTGTTCACCTGGTACAGCGATGCCGCTCTGACGACGGTATTGGGCAGTACAGATGTAATGCCAACAGCAACGACCACCTACTATGTAACAGTAAGCGGTGACGGAGTATGTGAGAACAATGCAGGGGACGCGAAAGAAGTGACGGTGGTTGTGGACCGCAAAGGCACGGCCGCGGATATAGAATCCACAGGCGGAACGATCTGCGAAGGAGATACCTTCAGCCTGAGTGCAAGCAGCAGTACGGTGGGCAACCCTGTATTCACCTGGTACAGCGATGCTTCTCTGACAACGGTATTGGGCAGTACGGATGTAATGCCGACATCAACGAGCACCTACTATGTAACGGTAAGCGGTGACGGAGTATGTGAGAACAATGGCGGCGACGCGAAAGAAGTGACGGTGGTTGTGGACCGTAAGGGAACTGCCGCGGATATAGAAGCCACTGGAGGAACGATCTGCGCAGGCGATACCTTCAGCCTGAGTGCGAGCAGCAGTACGGTAACGAACCCTGTGTTCACCTGGTACAGCGATGCTTCTCTGACAACGGTATTGGGCAGTACAGATGTAATGCCAGCATCAACGACCACCTACTATGTAACGGTAAGCGGTGACGGAGTCTGTGAGAACAATGCTGGCGACGCGAAAGAAGTGACGGTGGTTGTGGACCGTAAAGGCACGGCGGCGGATATAGAATCCACAGGCGGAACGATCTGCGAAGGCGATACCTTCAGCCTGAGTGCGAGCAGCAGTACGGTGGGCAACCCTGTATTCACCTGGTACAGCGATGCTTCTCTGACAACGGTATTGGGCAGTACTGATGTAATGCCAGCAGCAACGACTACCTACTATGTAACGGTAAGCGGCGACGGAGTCTGCGAGAACAATGCCGGAGACGCGAAAGAAGTGACGGTGGTTGTGGACCGTAAAGGCACGGCGGCGGATATAGAATCCACAGGCGGAACGATCTGTGAAGGTGATACCTTCAGCCTGAGTGCAAGCAGCAGTACGGTAACGAACCCTGTGTTCACCTGGTACAGCGATGCCACTCTGACAACGGTATTGGGCAGTACTGATGTAATGCCAGCAGCAACGACTACCTACTATGTAACGGTAAGCGGCGACGGAGTCTGTGAGAACAATGCCGGAGACGCGAAAGCGGTAACTGTTACGGTGGACCGCAAAGGAACGGCGGCGGATATAGAATCCACTGGCGGGACGATCTGTGAAGGTGATACCTTCAGCCTGAGTGCAAGCAGCAGTACGGTAACGAACCCTGTATTCACCTGGTACAGCGATGCCACTCTGACAACGGTATTGACTGGTACGGATGTAATGCCAACAGCAACGACGACCTACTATGTAACGGTAAGCGGCGACGGAGTCTGCGAGAACAATGCAGGCGACGCGAAAGAAGTGACGGTGGTTGTGGACCGTAAGGGAACAGCCGCAGATATAGAATCCATAGGCGGAACGATCTGCGAGGGCGATACCTTCAGCCTGAGCGCGAGCAGCAGTACGGTAACGAACCCTGTGTTCACCTGGTACAGCGATGCCACTCTGACAACGGTATTGAGTGGTACAGATGTGATGCCTACATCAACGACCACCTACTATGTAACGGTAAGCGGCGACGGAGTCTGCGAGAACAATGCAGGAGACGCGAAAGCGGTAACTGTTACGGTAGACCGCAAAGGCACGGCGGCGGATATTGAATCCACAGGCGGGACGATCTGCGAGGGCGATACCTTCAGCCTGAGTGCAAGCAGCAGTACGGTAACGAACCCTGTGTTCACCTGGTACAGCGATGCCTCTCTGACGACGGTGTTGACTGGTACTGATGTAATGCCAACAGCAACGACTACCTACTATGTAACGGTAAGCGGCGACGGAGTCTGCGAGAACAATGCAGGCGACGCGAAAGAAGTGACGGTGGTTGTGGACCGCAAAGCGGTAGATGGAGATATTAATCTGGATGATTTGGTGACCCAGTGTGTAGGGGTGCCTGTGGTGCTGAGCCCAACAAGTGGGATTAGCTCATCCGTGTTCACCTGGTATTATGATGCCGCCAAGACCCGTCCTGTTTCAGACGGTGATACGGACGGAACGGCCACGCTGAACCTGTCTGGTTCTGGAGAACTGACGATAACAGGACTTGCTGACGGAGCCGATAAACAATATTATGTAACGGTAAGCGGCGACGGAGTCTGTGAGAACCTGATGGGCAAAGCAGTCACTGTCCAGATTTCCAACAGTCTTCCCGATCCGACTTTCGCGGAAGCTGACATTACGCTTTGCGGAACAGGAAATGATGCGGTATTTGAAGTGACCAACGGAGGAGGTGGGCTGAGCTACCATGTATTCAGTTCAGCAACAGGTGGCACGGCCATCACTTCAGGAATATCTGTAAGCGGCAATATGATCACGGTCTCCAATGTAAGCACTGATGCGAGCTATTGGGTAGAGGTAAGAGGATCGGGCGGATGTATCGGAACGGACAGAGCTGAAATATCAGTGACGGTGGACCGCAAAGGCACGGCAGCGGATATAGAAGCCACAGGCGGGACGATCTGCGAGGGCGATACCTTCAGCCTGAGCGCGAGCAGCAGTACGGTAACGAACCCTGTGTTCACCTGGTACAGCGATGCCACTCTGACAACGGTATTGAGTGGTACAGATGTGATGCCAACATCAACGACGACCTACTATGTAACGGTAAGCGGCGACGGAGTATGTGAGAACAATGCAGGAGACGCGAAAGCGGTAACTGTTACAGTAGACCGCAAAGGCATGGCGGCGGATATAGAATCCACAGGCGGGACGATCTGCGAGGGCGATACCTTCAGCCTGAGCGCGAGCAGCAGTACGGTAACGAACCCTGTATTCATCTGGTACAGCGATGCCTCTCTGACAACGGTATTGGGCAGTACGGATGTAATGCCAGCAGCAACGACGACCTACTATGTAACGGTAAGCGGCGACGGAGTCTGTGAGAACAATGCAGGAGATGCGAAAGCGGTAACTGTTACGGTGGACCGCAAAGGCACGGCGGCGGATATAGAATCCACAGGCGGGACGATCTGCGAGGGTGATACCTTCAGCCTGAGCGCAAGCAGCAGTACGGTAACGAACCCTGTGTTCACCTGGTACAGCGATGCTTCTTTGACAACGGTGTTGGCGGGTACGGATGTAATGCCAACATCAACGACTACCTACTATGTAACGGTAAGCGGCGACGGAGTCTGCGAGAACAATGCAGGGGACGCGAAAGTGGTAACTGTTACAGTAGACCGCAAAGGCACGGCGGCGGATATAGAATCCACAGGCGGAACGATCTGCGAGGGAGATACCTTCAGCCTGAGCGCGAGCAGCAGTACGGTAACGAATCCTGTGTTCACCTGGTACAGCGATGCTTCTCTGACAACGGTATTGGGCAGTACAGATGTAATGCCAGCATCAACGACCACCTACTATGTAACGGTAAGCGGGGACGGAGTCTGTGAGAACAATGCTGGCGACGCGAAAGAAGTGACGGTGGTTGTGGACCGTAAAGGAACGGCGGCGGATATAGAATCCACAGGCGGAACGATCTGCGAGGGTGATACCTTCAGCCTGAGCGCAAGCAGCAGTACGGTAACGAACCCTGTGTTCACCTGGTACAGCGATGCTTCTTTGACAACGGTGTTGGCGGGTACGGATGTAATGCCAACAT
>NZ_BAAHAP010000034.1:0-62241 GCF_054777495.1 Echinicola sediminis
GTCTCCGGAATCAGCTCCCGCTCCAGCTCCGGCTGAGGCATCTGCTCCTCCGGCGGCCGCGCCTTCAGCTCCTGCACCTTGAGTGGCATTGTACATCTCAGTGGATGCCGCTTCCCAAGCTTTGTTCAGCTCCTCTATGGCCGGAGTTACTGCCGCTAAATCTTGAGACTGATGGGCAGTCTTCAATTTTTCCAGCGCTCCGTTGATATTGGCTTTATTGCCATCGGAAAGTTTGTCACCAAATTCCTTCAGCTGCTTCTCTGTTTGGAAAATCAGGCTGTCAGCTTGGTTTAGCTTTTCGATTTTTTCTTTCTCCTCTTTATCAGTAGCAGCATTAGCCTCTGCCTCTTTCTTCATTCTTTCGATTTCAGCATCAGAAAGTCCTGAAGAAGATTCAATTTTAATTTTCTGCTCTTTACCGGTTCCCTTATCCTTAGCGGACACATGAAGGATACCGTTGGCATCAATATCGAAAGTTACTTCGATCTGAGGCACCCCTCTTGGAGCCGGTGGGATATCCGCCAATTGGAACCTACCGATACTTCTGTTGTCCTTGGCCAAAGGTCTTTCCCCTTGAAGTACATGGATATCCACCGCAGGCTGGTTATCAGCAGCCGTGGAGAACACTTCTGACTTCTTGGAAGGAATAGTGGTATTGGCTTCAATCAATTTGGTGAACACACCACCCATGGTTTCGATACCCAAAGAAAGCGGGGTCACGTCCAGCAACAACACATCCTTTACCTCTCCTGTCAATACACCACCTTGGATCGCGGCACCAATGGCCACCACCTCATCAGGGTTTACCCCTTTAGAAGGCTTCTTACCAAAGAACTTCTCTACTTCCTCCTGTATTTTAGGGATTCTAGTAGAACCACCTACCAAGATAACCTCATCGATTTCAGAAGCAGAAAGCCCGGCGTCTGACAAAGCCTTTTTACAAGGCTCCATGGATCTCCTTACCAAAGTCTCAGAAAGTTGCTCAAACTTCGCTCTGGACAGATTTCTTACCAAGTGCTTAGGCCCTGTTTGGGTAGCGGTAATATAGGGCAGGTTGATCTCAGTAGAAGACGAACTGGAAAGTTCAATTTTGGCTTTCTCAGCTGCTTCTTTTAACCTTTGAAGCGCCATAGGGTCTTGCTTCAGGTCGATATCCTCTTCTGCTTTAAATTCAGATGCCAACCAATCAATGATTACTTGGTCAAAGTCATCCCCCCCTAGGTGAACATCACCATTGGTAGATTTCACTTCGAACACACCATCGCCCAATTCAAGGATCGAAATATCAAAGGTACCACCACCAAGGTCGTACACAGCGATCTTCATATCCCTGTCCTTTTTGTCCATACCATAGGCCAACGCCGCTGCGGTAGGCTCATTGATGATTCTTTTCACCTCCAAGCCAGCAATCTGACCGGCCTCCTTGGTAGCATGACGCTCGGCATCATTAAAGTAGGCAGGAACAGTAATGACCGCTTCAGTAACTTCCTGTCCCAAGAAGTCTTCTGCGGTGGTCTTCATCTTCTGAAGAATCATCGCGGAGATCTCCTGAGGAGTATAAGAACGGTCACCGATCTTAACGGCTACTGTATCATTTGATCCTTGCTCCACTTTATAAGAGGCGTGCTTTTTCTCATCAGACACTTCAGAGAACTTTTTCCCCATAAACCTCTTCACTGAGGAAATGGTATTTGCGGGGTTGGTGATGGCCTGTCTTTTGGCAGGATCCCCAACTTTTCTTTCACCATTTCCATTGTCCAAAAACGCTACAATAGAAGGGGTTGTTCTTCTTCCTTCACTGTTTTGGATGACCACTGGCTCGTTACCTTCCATTACGGCAACGCAAGAGTTGGTGGTCCCCAAGTCTATACCAATAATTTTTCCCATAACTTAATTTGTATTTCTTATTCTTGTTTTCTTTCTAAACTGTTCGAAATCATAGTTATCAAGTCATGTGCCAAGTCAATACCGGCCCTTTTCTGCGTCAGATTGTCAGAAAACATGACATATTCTGATAAACACCCTCCCAAAAAACTGCCATAGCAACACCCATTCGCGATAACGGCGCAAAAACCACCCCCGTTACAGCGAGCAATCCTTACCTAAAAAAGTCAATAAAAGCCCCAAAGACCGCTGGAGTCATGCCCACTTACCCCTTTCCATCCCTAGCAAATGGTACTTGGTCACATTTTCTGGGTGCGAACGTTTTTTTTACTGAAATTGATGCAACCTTTTAGACCGAGCACGTATCTAAAAGATGTAAAGCTCTCATTTTCAAATCCAACAAAAAAACGCATACTGTTGCTGGATTTTGACATTAGCGTATTTTAAGCAAGCACAAACACACAAACTAAGTAATAATGGACACTTCGTTGAAAACCGAACGCATCAAGTGGGCCTTGGTTTTTTTGATTGGATTATTGGTTTCTTTGGTAATCGGTGAATGGAGGGATGACGACAAAGAAATCAAACACCTAACACGCGCCAAGCAGCCTATACCTGAAGACAGCATCAAGCGGCCGGACCAAAGCATTTATAAATTGCTCCCTCCCTTCCCCCAGCAGCCTAAGGAATTATTCCGTTATTGATATTTATGCAGGGAATGCATTAAATTAGTCGGCTAAAAGCAAGCCATGAAAATCCAGGACATCTACATTTACCCTATAAAATCTTTGGGGGGCATACGTCTAGAGAAAGCTGAAGTGCTGACAAAAGGGTTCAAATGGGACCGTAGATGGATGCTCGTGGACAAGTCCGGCAATTTCCTCAGCCAAAGAAGCCTGCACAAAATGGCGCTGCTCCAAGTCAAACTGACACCAGAAGGTTTGTTCATCTACCACAAGCAGTCAGAAGACCTCCACTTAAAGATTCCCTTCCAGCCTGACACGGATGAATTTATTGATGTCCGCGTTTGGGATGATACAGTCAAAGGTCAAATTGTCAGTGAAACGGCAGACAACTGGTTTTCCAAAGCTCTGGGATTGCCCTGTAGATTGGTATACATGCCTGAAACCACTCCAAGAAATATAGACCTAAAATACGCTGACAATGGAGAAACGGTCAGTTTTGCAGACGCAATGCCCTATTTATTAATCGGACAGAGGTCCTTGGATGACTTAAACGACCGTTTGGAGCAAGCAGTCCCGATGAAACGCTTCCGGCCCAACCTGGTGTTTTCTGGCGGAAGTGCCTTCGAGGAAGATCACTGGAAGGAAATCCAAATAGGCAATATTAACTTTAAAGTGGCCAAACCTTGTGCCCGCTGCGTACTCACCACAGTGGACCAAGACACAGGCATTAAAGGCAAAGAACCCCTTAAAACGCTGGCCGGCTACAGGACTAAAGATAAAAAAGTGCTTTTCGGCCAAAACCTGATTGCCCTGGACTCCGGCATGCTAAAGATCGGTGATGAACTGACCGTTATGAAATAAGAAGACCTTCACCAATGATGATGAAGGCCTCCTTGTTCCAAAGAAAAGTTCCCGCTTCTTATTTCACGGCCGCAGCTCGTAGCTGAGTGCTATATTCCTTTACGGTATTGATAAATACTTTCACTTTTTCGGGATCAATATCAGGATATACCCCGTGCCCCAAATTGGCAATATGTCTTCCCGTACCAAACTCATCCAGCATTCTTTTGGTAACTTCTTCCACCTCTTCAGCTGATCCATAGAGTGCCGCAGGATCCAAGTTTCCCTGAAGGGTCTTTTCCTCTCCGATCATTCTTCTGGATTCGGCTATGCCCATATTCCAGTCCAGTCCTATGGTTTCACAATTAAGCTTGCTCATTTCCTCCCTGGCAAAGAAGGCTCCTTTTGCAAAAACGGTCACCGGAACCTCAGTGATGGCATCACATATGGCCGAAATATATTTCAATGAAAACTTATTGTATTGCTCAGGGGGCAGTATTCCGGCCCAGCTATCAAACACCTGAACCAAATTAGCTCCTGCCGCTATTTGGGCCTTGAGGTAGTTAATGGTAGATTCGGTGATCATATCCAATAGCTTCTCCGCCAGTTTTGGCTCCTTGTAAAGCATGGCGCGGGATTTTGAGAATGTTTTGCTGCCAGACCCCTCCACCATATAGGCAAAAATGGTCCAGGGGGCACCGGCAAAACCAATCAAAGGCACACGGCCATTCAATGCTTTTTTGGTAATCTTAATGGCTTCTATCACATAACCTAGATCGTCCACGCCATCAGCAACCCGCAATTTATTAAGATCGGAAGCGGAAGAAACGGTATGGGGGAATTTGGGTCCCCTCTTTTCTATCATTTCATACGGCAGCCCCATCGCTTCAGGGATCACCAAAATATCAGAAAAAATAATAGCGGCATCCACCCCTAAAAGATCTACTGGCTGTATGGTTACCTCTGCGGCCAATTTTGGTGTCTGAGCCAGCTCTATAAATCCGCTCACACTGTTTCGCACTTCACGGTATTCAGGTAAGATCCTCCCTGCCTGTCTCATCAACCAAACCGGGGTCCTTTCCACTTGCTCCCCACGGGCAGCCCTTAATAATAAGTCGTTCTTCAATTGCATGCCACAAAGATAGTTGTTACAAAGAAATTATACGAACACTCGTCTCTCGCTTTTCCAAAGTTCAGGACTTTGCTAAAACCGGGAAACAAAAAAGCCGTCGCAATTTTAGTACGACGGCTTTCTATATTATTTTATCCCTTAACGTTTCTGAAAATCTTTCTCACTGATTCCAAAATGTTTCATGGTAGCCTCATAATCGGAGTAATCCATTCTTGCATCCACATTTTCAGCTGGCACTACCACAACTCTAAACACCTGTCCTTGGGTCCATTCACTAGGCAAGGTGGCAAAATCAATAGTCCCATCCAAAAACAATCTTACATCTGTATCAGTAAAATCATAGTTATATTGCAGTATACCGTCCTGAAAATAAACCTGCTGAGGAACCAAGCGCCAAATTTCCGCTCCATCCACTTCCCAAAGAATATAGGTCAGCACGACATCGTAAGGAAATACATCAAAACCATATTCCTCAACAACCTGATAATCGTTCGAAGCATTAAAATCCACTTCAATCTCAAATGCATCGGCCACAAATATCCCTCCGTCCTGACCTGGAGGTCCTTGTGGGCCAGCTGGTCCCTCACAGGACTGAAACACCATCGTTGCGGCTACAAATACAAGCAAAAATATTCTCTTCATAATAGTGGAGTTTAGTTCTTTAATATCCTATTTACACGGCTGTCCGGAAACTTTGTTCGGCCATACCGAAATCAACTGTTTAATTTATTTACCAAAACCATACCAATTTATCCCATTTTATCCTATTCTTCCACAGGAGCCATTACCTGCACATGATCGGCCGCCAAAAGCCTGTCCACAAACATTCCTTTCAACACCAAGCCGTTTTCCTCTGCATAGTCCCTTATTGCCTTTTTCACTGCTTCGGGCCTCGGCATGACCAACTTATGATAGTTAAGGTCTGCCACCAAAATTTTCTCGCCAAACACGACTCTCTTTTCCCAACCGACTTCACCGGATTTCAGCTCCTTATCCAGCCCCACAAACACCCTCATGGTATCCAGCTTCCCGGCAGGCTCCACCTCATAAATGGTATGCATAATGGCATCAGGCACTGCTTCTTTTGCTGCCTCCACCCTTTCAAACGTCTTCCTCAGTTGCTCATCCTGCGGAGTCCCCTCATAGGTCAAGCCGTACAGCAACAGTTCTTGACCCGGGGCCTCCTCAATGGAAAAATCTTTCAATCCACCAAGATAAGCAAATACGCCAAAACCAATCAGTGCCAATATGCCTACAATGGCTACCGTCTTTTTCATTCAATATTCTTTTAACTACTACCGGACCTGAAATGCCCGGCAAATGGAAACTTTGCTCTTGCTACTTGATACTGACTACTCGATACTAAAAAAAGTACCTTGCCCCAATTCCTCCCTGTAGCTTTACATGGCCAGGACGGTCAGCCACCTCCAGATAAATCCCCAGTTCAGCAAAAGCGCTGATCGGCAGGTCTTCAAACAGGTACTCTCCTCCTCCAAAAATCTCCGGCCCGAAGTCAATATTGGTGCGTTTCTCATACATTAGATTGGCCATATCTGCCGATTGCTGATAAGCATAATCCACACTGACACTCCTCAACTGAAGCCCTGCCCCGGCATAGCCTAAAAGCGTCCCTTCACTGATATCAAACTCAGCTGTAATGTCTTCGTGATATGCCAAACGGCCATTGATGGATATACCCCCACTTGCACTGTGGTTCATATAGAAGGCACCTGGAGAAGGCTTATTGCTGTCAAACGCCTTTCTATAATAAGCAGCGCTATTGGCACTGCCACGTCCCAGCATCGCTTCAATTGAAAGTTTATCATCTATAAAAGTTTTGTAAGTCACACTCAGTGGCTCCCCCAATCTCAAACCGATAGATTGCTCTTGAGCATTTACCAACAAGGGTAAGCTGAAGATTACCAAAAACAATAATTTTTTCATATAAATTTTAAAGTGAGTTTAGTTTTCAACGGGCAAAATTAACAGCTATTATCAATCAGGACACTTTTTAAAGAGACATTTTTAGCTGACCATGGACTTCAGCTGCATCTGGTGCAACTGGGCATAATAGCCTTCCTTTTCCAGCAGGGCGTCATGCTTGCCCATTTCTTTGATTTCTCCTTTATGCAGCACAATGATGTTGTCGGCTTTCTGAATAGTAGAAAGTCTATGGGCTATGACGATGGAGGTCCTGCCCTTCATCATTTTATCTATCGCCCCCTGTATCATTTCCTCCGTCTCCGTATCCACCGAGGAGGTAGCCTCATCAAGAATGATGATCTCCGGGTTGTACACTATGGCACGCACAAAAGAGATGAGCTGTCTCTGGCCTACCGAGAGGGTGGCCCCTCTCTCCATCACATTATAATCCAATCCTCCTGGCAATCGCTCTATAAACTTCTTGGCACCTACCAACTCAGCAGCTTCCATGACCTGCTCTCTGGAGATATCCAGATTGCCCAAGGTGATATTAAAATAGATACTCTCCGAAAACAAAAATACATCCTGAAGGACCACTCCGATATGTTTCCTGAGCACTCCCAGTTCAAAATCCTTGATATCCGTCCCATCTACTTTGATTGAACCTTTGTTGATATCATAAAACCTACTGATCAGGTTGATAATGGAGGATTTCCCCGCTCCCGTAGCACCTACCAAGGCCACCATTTCTCCATGCTTCACATTGAAGTTGATATCTTTCAGCACCCACTCCTCGTCATTGTAGGCAAACCAAACATTTTCAAGTGAAATATTCCCTTTGATTTTTTCTGGCAACAGGGTCCCCTCATTGGGGATATGTTCCTTACTTTCCAGCAGTTTGAATATCCTGGAGGAGCTTACCACTCCCATTTGCAGGGTATTGAACCGGTCCGCCAACATCCTGATGGGACGGAAGAAAAGCTGAAGGTACATGATAAAGGAAATCAGGACCCCTACCTGCAAATCCAGCCCAAACACCCCGGTAGCTCCGTACCAAACCACCAAGCCTATCCCTACTGCCTGAATAATCTCCGCCACGGGATAATAAATGGCATAATAAAGCACCGACCGCACATGGGCTTTTTTGTGCTCTGTATTGATCTCCTTGAATTTTTCGAACTCCCTGTCCTCCCGGTTAAAAATCTGCACGATATTCATTCCGGTAATGTGCTCCTGAAGAAATGAGTTCAAGTTAGAAACGGCATTCCTTACATCATTGAAGGCCACTTTTACTTTTTCCTTAAACACATAAGTGGAAATAATCAGAAACGGCAAAGTACTTAAACTCACCAGGGTCAGCTTCCAATCCACCCAGAACATCACCCCCAAAATGGTTATCAGCTGCAAAAGATCCCCAATAATAGCTGCAAGCCCCTCACTGAACACATTGGAGAGGGTTTCAATATCCGAGATATTCCGCGTCACTAAGCGGCCTATGGGGGTATTGTCAAAAAACTTCAGGCGCATTTTCAATAAATGCCTGTACAGTTTAATCCTTATATCGCGGATGATCACCTGTCCAATCCACCCTGAGAGGTAGGTATGGGCAAACTGCACTATGGCCTGTAAAGTCAATAGCCCGACAAGAATATAGGTAATGCGCAACAGTCCCTCATAATCCCCAAGAGCTACGTGTTCGTCTATTGCTATCTGGATAAACAAGGGCTTGGTGGGAGCCAAAGCAGCTAAAGCAACGGTAAGGAATATTAAAAAGAAAAACCTACCTTTATAGGGCTTTACAAACTGATACAGCTTGCGCAGCACATGGGTGTCTATGATATCACCGCTTTTAACATTTTCTTTTTCTAGACTCAAAACCTCTTGTTATTTATATAAATATTTCTATAGGGTAGCTTACCTCGCTGAGATAAAGCCCTCGGGGCGGAGCTGCCGCTCCTGCATTTCCCCGGTTTTTACTTTCTAATATGGACTGGAACTCCTCCACTCCCAACTTTCCGGTACCCACCTCCACTAAAGTTCCCACAATTGCCCTGACCATCCCCCTTAAAAAACGGTTGGCCGTTATATGGAAAATCAAATGATGCTCTTTTTGTTCCCAAAAAGCGGTTTTTATTTCACATTCAAAATGGTTCACCTCTGTTTTCACCTTGCTGAAACATTCAAAATCCCGGTGACGCAAAAGCAAAGCTGCCGCCTCATTCATCCGCTCGACGTCCAGGCGGTAAAAACAATGCCAGGACAGTTCTTCTTCAAACGGATTTTTCCGCAAAGAGATATAGTATTCGTAGCTTCTCCATACGGCATCAAAACGCGCATGGGCCTCCGGATTCACTTCTTTGAGATCGTATATGCTGATATCTTTGGGCAAAACCGCATTCACTTTTTTCAAAAAGTTTTTCCTTTCCAAAGCCCCTTCTACATCAAAATGCAAAAATTGTTGCTTGCCATGCACCCCTGTATCGGTCCTTCCACTGCCCATGGTCTCCACCTTTTCCCGCAAGATGGTGGCCAAAGCCTTATTTATTTCCTCCTGCACCGTCCTTGCATTTGGCTGCAACTGCCAGCCGTGGTAGTGCGTCCCTTTGTATGCCAACTCCAGAAAATACCTTCTCCTTGTTTCCATAAGCCACAAAGATACGTTAATCGATCTCGTTTGCAACGAAGCCTCGATGGTTCTGTTTTTAGTTTTTCCCTTAAGGTTTCTCTACAAGCCCATTCCTAAAGGAATCCGGTTTCTGACAAACCGACACTTCCCTTGAAATAACTACTTCAACCTTAAAAACCTTCCCGCATTCCCACCTTCGATCTACTTCTCCTTGCTAATGTTCGAATTACCTTTTTTCTTTGTCAAAAGTTTTAAAATTCAACGATGATACAGCGTATTCAAACCATTTTCTTATTGCTGGTAGCCGTGGCGATGTTGCTGGTTACTTATTTTCCTATTTGGTCACAGGTAAATACCCAACAGACGGAGACTTTGACATTAACTGCTTGGAGCATGGTCCATATAGATGTAAGCAACGGTACGGTTCTCGAGACCACCAGCACTTTCTACATCGGCATATTGGCCATCGTCGCCGCTATAATTGCTTTGTACAGTTTGAGCCAGTTCAAAACCAGGACCAAACAAATGTTCCTAAACATGATCAATTCGCTGGTAATGGTCGTTAATCTGGGCATCATTGTCTACCAAACCTATAGTGCCAACGCGGACTTCAACCCTGCTGCCAGCGGTGCCTTTATGATAGGCTTTTATTGCATCATAGTCGCCATGGTGTTCAATATCGTTGCTAACCGCTTTATCCGAAAGGACGAGATGCTGGTAAAATCTGTGGACAGAATCCGATAAGAGTAAATCGCTCCCTACAACGGAAGGAAAGCCACCTTAAACAGGGTGGCTTTTTTTGTATCCCCACTTTATTGAGAGATCTGCCAGTGCATCACCTCCTCCCCAATGGGCTCATATCCCTACGGACACAAGTGATTTCATTGCTTTCTAACCTTGTCACTCTTGGCTTCTCGCTAGTTTTTTGATATACTGTGGGCCAAATTCTTTATTTTTAAATAAAATAAGACCCAATGAGATTCGAGACAATAGCCATACATAGCGGAAATTTGATAAGCGACCAATATAAACCCGTAATACAACCGATAACCCTAAGCACCACTTTTGAACACCAGGAGGATTCTCTCATTTATACCCGTGCCAACAACCCTAACCGGATGGCCCTGGAAGAGGTGATTGCCCGATTGGAAATGGGCAAGGCTGCAGCAGCTTTTTCCTCAGGCAATGCTGCCGGAATGGCTGTTTTTCAGGCTTTACCAACAGGAAGCCACATCATTGCCCCCACGGATATGTACCACGGGCTAAAAAAACAACTGATCGAGCTCTTTCATGACAAGCTGGAAGTCTCTTTTATCGATCTGAGCAATATTGAAAATCTCAACAAAAACCTCCAGCCCAACACCAAACTTATCTGGATTGAAAGTCCTTCAAACCCCCTGCTAAAAGTCAGTGACATCAAGGCCCTCTGCACCATCGCCAAAGAACACGGAATCACCTCCGTTTGTGACAACACCTTCGCCACGCCGGTTTTCCAAAATCCCTTGAAACTGGGAGCAGATCTGGTCATGCACAGTTCTACGAAATTCCTAAGCGGCCACAGCGACCTATTAGGGGGGCTGTTGGTCACCAAAGAAACCAACAGTTTTTGGGAGCGGATTGTCAATGTCCAAAAAACTGGGGGAGCAGTCCCTTCTCCCTTTGACTGCTACCTGCTTACAAGAAGCATCAAAACGCTGGCCTATCGCATGAAAGGGCACGCTGAACACGCAGGAGTGCTGGCCACCTTTCTCAACCAGCACAAAAACGTCGAAAAGGTATTTTATCCGGGATTACTCACCCATCCCGGACACAAGACCGCCACTCAACAAATGACAGGATATGGCGGTGTATTATCATTTTTGGTAAAAGGCACGCTCTCCGATACTGATAAAGTAATATCTCATCTAAAATTCTACAAAAATGCCACGAGCCTTGGGGGAGTGGAAAGCCTGGTCGAAAGGCGGGCAGCTGTGGAAGGTCCCAATACAAGCACCCCACCCAACCTTATCAGGGTATCTGTGGGACTGGAACATTTAGAAGACCTCCTCGAGGATATGGAAAAAGCCCTAAATCATATCGGCTAAACCATTTTAAAGCAAAAGACCATTTGCTGGTGCAAATGGTCTAATGATCTTTAACTGACTTTTACAATTTATAAAAAGTGTGTTGAATAAGTTGGATTGTTTGTACAATAGGGTGATAACAACTTTCGTGCAAAGAAAGGCATAACATTTATTATTCACAAAACTTAACCCTAAAAAAAGTACAAATTTATCCATTGAAATAATTCAATATAAATTTTCGAATTTCAAATATAAACAAGTGTCATAAATACCGATATTTTTTAATTTTATCTTCACCCCATCTTCTTACATCATCCAGCCCATCCTTCCCTATCCAAACTTCTATACTGGATGGCCTCTGCCAAATGCTCCACTTTAATCTCCTCACTCGAGGATAAATCCGCTATTGTTCTGGAAACTTTTAATATCCTATCATAAGCCCTGGCGGACAAGCCCAGCCGCTCCATTGCCGTTTTCAACAAAGCTTTCCCCCCCTCATTGATTTGACAAACCTCTTTCACCATGTGCGATGGCATCATCGCATTGCAGTAGACATCCTTGTACTCCTGAAAGCGCTGCACCTGTCTATCCCTGCCAGCAACCACCCGCTCACGGATAACTGAGCTCTTTTCCGCTTTTTTCAGGGAAGTCATTTCATCAAACTTCACCGGTGTGACTTCTACGTGAAGGTCAATCCGGTCCAACAAGGGACCACTTACTTTGTTCAGATAACGCTGCACCACTCCCGGACCGCAGACACATTCTTTGTCTGGATGATTATAGTATCCGCAGGGACAAGGATTCATAGATGCTATCAACATAAAATTGGCAGGATAATCCACTGACACCTTGGCCCTGCTAATGGTCACCTGTCGTTCCTCCAAAGGCTGCCTCATTACCTCCAGTACCGTTCTTTTGAATTCCGGAAGTTCATCCAGAAACAACACCCCGTTATGGGACAGGGAAATTTCCCCTGGCTGTGGATTTCCCCCACCTCCCACCAAGGCCACATCGCTGATGGTATGGTGGGGTGATCTAAACGGCCGTTGGGCTATTAAAGATGCCTCACATCCCAGTTTCCCGGCAACAGAATGTATTTTGGTGGTTTCCAATGCCTCCTGCAAGGTCATAGGAGGCAAAATGGACGGCAACCGTTTGGCCAGCATGGTCTTCCCAGCTCCCGGAGGGCCTACCATCACGACATTATGCCCACCGGCAGCGGCAATTTCCATTGCCCTTTTGATGGTGTCCTGCCCCTGGACATCCGCAAAATCAAATTCGTAGTCTTCCAAGGAGTTATAAAACACATCCCTGGTATCGGTGACCATCGGTGTTATCTCCACCTCTCCCTCCATAAAGCCAATCGCTTCCTGCAGGTTTTCCACCCCAATCACATCCAAATTATTGACAATGGAAGCTTCCGAAGCATTCGCATAAGGCAAAATGACCCCTTTGAAACCTCTTTTCCGGGCCTCTATCGCAATGGGAAGTACTCCTTTGATCGGGCGAAGGTTACCGTCAAGGGACAGTTCTCCCATTATGATGTACTGCTCCAGCTCTTGAAAGGAAACCTGCTCTGAGGCCTTTAGAATCCCCATTGCTATCGGAAGATCATAAGCAGAGCCTTCTTTTCGAATGTCCGCGGGTGCCAGGTTCACCACTACTTTCTGCCGTGGCATTCTATACCCAAAATACTTCAATGCAGACTCTACTCGCTGTTGGCTTTCCTTGACAGCACTGTCCGGAAGTCCTACCATATAAAAATTGGTTCCTTGCCCTACATTTACCTCTACTGTAATCAGCTTGGCATCCACCCCGGATACCGTACTTCCAAAAGTCTTTGCTACCATGGCCGTATTTTCTAAATAATAAAAAAGGAAATCTCCGATCGGGATTTCCTAATATACTAATTTTATACCAGTTGTTCTTGTTGGTTTTACTTGATGTTTTGTCTTGGCTTGATCACAGATCCTTCCGTATCCTCATCTTCTGGGACTGTCGGCATGCTTGGCTTGGAGACCTGCTTGCTTTGCTCCCAGTCATAGAGCTTGGCCTTTAAATTATTGTTTTCCTGCTCCATTTTCCTGATCTTCCTGTTGAGACCGTTGGCGTACATACCCTGAAACATCCAGGCCACCAGATACAAGACGAATCCGACAAGCAGCCAGATCACCACTTTTCCAGCAGTAAGCTCCTGCACCCCAAAGCCGTTTTTCACACTGTCAAACGCAAGGAAGAAGACCAAGGCCACCCCAAAAAATAGCGCTACCAAAAGCTGAAATATGCCTGTTACTTTTTTCATAGTTATAAAATTACGTTTACCAACCTAATATACTAAACTGACTGCATTGAGGAAAGTTTCTTATATAAACCTTCTCGGGCAATTAATTCCTCATGGGTGCCCCGCTCCACTATCTGCCCTCTTTGTACCACCAATATCTCATCGGCATGCTGGATGGTGCTCAGCCGATGGGCGATCACAAGCGTGGTCCTATTGGCCATCAACTTGGCCAGGGCTTCCTGAACCAGTCTCTCTGATTCTGAATCCAAAGCGGAAGTAGCTTCATCCAAAATCAAAATAGGGGGATTTTTCAATACTGCCCGGGCGATGCTCAGGCGCTGACGCTGCCCCCCTGAAAGCTTGCTTCCCCTTTCCCCGATATTGGTCTGATACCCATTTTCCAGTTGCACGATAAATTCATGGGCATTGGCAATTTTGGCCGCTTCCACCACGGCTTCTTCGGAAACCTCTTTCAGCCCAAAAGCGATATTATTAAAAACAGTATCGTTGAAAAGGATGGACTCCTGTGTTACGATCCCTATCTGGCTCCTCAAATCTTCGATAGCGTACTGCCTGACATCTGTACCGTCTAAGCTCACGGTCCCTTTTACAGGATCATAAAACCGGGGCACGAGGTCTGCAATGGTGGATTTCCCTCCACCTGAGGGGCCTACCAAGGCGATAGTCTTCCCCTTTTGCAGGGTAAAGTCAATCTTTTTCAACACCAATTCCTGCCCATAGCCAAAGTCCACCCCCTCAAAGGTTATTACCCGGTCAAAGCCGGCCAACTTCCGCGGGTTTGATGGGTCCTGAATTTCCGGACGTGTATCTATCACCTTAAAAATCCGCTCCGCCGAGGCCAATCCTCTCTGTACAGTGCTCATCGCCCGGGATATTTCTTTGGCCGGGTTTAACACCTGGGTAAACAAAATGATATAAGCCAAAAACTCACTGGCACTCAAGTCGGAGGCATTGTTCAAAACAAGACTACCTCCATACAGTAAAATTCCGGCCACTACAAACACCCCCAAAAACTGGGAAATCGGAGAGGCCAGCTCATTTCTTCTGGCCATGGAAACATTAATAGTGGAATAGCGGTCGGTCTCTACATCGAACTTATCGTACACATAACCCCGCGCCCCGAAAGCCTTGACCACCCGCATGCCACCAATGGTCTCGTCCAGGATGTTCACTATCCTACCTAGTGATTCCTGGCTTTCGACGGCTTTCTTTTTTAACCGCTTGGTAATCCCGCCGATAATGGCGCCAGAAAAGGGAATGATCAAAATGGTAAACAGGGTCAGCTTTACCGACATGAAAAACAAGGCCCCAAAATAAAGGATAATCGTCACCGGTTCCCGAAACACCACTCTTAGGGACTGTACCACGCTGTTCTCCACCTCCTGAACATCATTGGTCATTTTAGACATCAGGTCTCCCTTCCGCTCGTTGGAAAAATAACCAATATGCATACTGCTTACCTGGTCAAAGATATGCATGCGCATCTTTTTGATTACATCGGCCCGGACCTTTGCCAGCAAGACCCCCGACAAGTAGGCAAACATATTCGACAGGAATACTGACACCACGATGATGATGCAGACATACACCAAGGTTCCGAATTTACCATATTCGGCTGCTACCCGAATAAAATAGTGGTTAAACAGGTGCATGAAATATTCTATGGTAAACGAAAACTCCGGTTGTTCGGCATATTTCTTAAGCTCAGCGGGATCCACCTGCTCAAAAATCACATCAAAAAGCGGCTTCAATAAAGTAAAATTGAGCAAACCAAATATGATCGCCAGCAGAGCATAGATGACATATAAAGGCAAATACCTCCTAAAAGGACGTGCATAAGCCAAAATTCTAAAATAAGTCTTCATTGATCTGTATAGGAGTTCTCCTATATTATTGATTAGTAATTAAATTCCTCCCTGGAGATGTTTAGCCTAAGAGACAGCTGCGAATATTGCGTGGTTTCAGCAGCATCAAGATCTTGGGCGGTTCTTCTCCTATAGCTATGGCCTACATCCAAAAAGAGGTTATGTTTTAGCATGTAGGTAGCGGTCACATTTCCCAACAGCACCCTATTTTCTACCCCCTGTCCGATCGTATGACCAAACAAGCCCATACCTTCGGTACCTTCAAGGCGGTTTTTCAGTAAATCACCTCCATAATTGGTGGCCTCATCGGGATCAGCTCCGTAATAATGGTATACTCCCGTAAAATTAAGAGAAAGTTTTGGAATGGGTTGATATCGTAGGACACTTATGGCCTCCCTAAAATTAGCTCCCATAGGATGGGCCAAAGGGGTTCTATAACTGGTATAAGCTTGGTATTCCTCTTTTTCCTGATAGGTATAAGGCCTTGCCTGGTTATATTCCAATTGCAGATCCAAATTGGGAACGCCAAACACATTGATATACTTATATCCTAACTGCATCCCATGTTTGTTTCTCTTGGAATTTTCACCATCCACACCAAAAAACTCCCCAAACACAAACTCATCCAAGGTAAATTGGCCATAAAGCTGCATTCCATTTATAAAGTTCCACTTAAAATCCGTGCCCAACAGTACCTGATCCGGTGTCCCCAGCTGGTGCTCCACCCATCTGTAAAATATGACAGGGTTATAATAGCTCCAGTCTGCCTTATTGGACATCACGGATTCGTAAACGCCCAAATTAAACCGCTTGCCAAGATCGATCCCCAAACGGTGCATCGAATACCATTTTTTAGGATAACGTCCGTCGGTTGGCCTTCCTCGGGCGTCCAAAAACACATCGGCATTCATCTGTGCCCATAAGTTGGTGTACTGCAGCTTCCATACCCGCGTATTCACCTTGAAAAACATATAGGCATTGGAAAAATCGGACAAAACCATCGACCGGTAACCTTCCCCGATAAAATTCCTGTCGTGCCCCATCTGCACAGATATGTGCTTACTCACCTGAGCGGTCACGTAGCCTGTCGCAGAGAAATAACTATAGCCGTTATCCCCATAAGGCTTCCAAAAGCCCTGTCCGGGCACCGCCCCATTTTTGCGCGCATATCTTCCGGTCCAAGAAGGAAACAAGACCTCGTTGGTGCTTAGGAAAGTATAAAAGCCTACTTTCCGGTCGATGCTCCCGCGAACAGCCACTCCACGGGTATTCCTAAAATTGAACTCTTCTTCTGAGGATTCCTTTCCTCCCCTAAAATAAATCACTGGATTTACATGTACATCCACCACCTCGTTACGGTGGTGATAAAAATCTGAAGGCCTCTTATAAATCCCCTTCCACAGTGGCGCTTTCGAAAAGTCAGTACTTTCCTCTACAAACTCCCAGTTATCATTTTTAAGATAATTAAAGTTAAATGCATCCACGCGTCCCTGATTCTCGGGTACTATTTTTTCGAGCAGCTTCCCCACATCATCCCTTCTGTAAGGCTTGACCACCGTATGAAATTCCTTCAAATGCTCTCCCTGAAGAACCTGATAGCGGTCCAGCAAGTGATAATAATCCCTGTTATAATTGATGTATGCACTTTGGGCCTGGCCCCATAAAGGCAGAAAAGCTACAAGTAAGGCAACAAATAAAGCTCTTTTCATTGATCGATCGTTTATTACGATAAATGGGATTTCTTTTCTTTCCGAAAAACAATAATAAATGAAACCGCTGGCTTTTCTATAAAAAGATGACAAAAACCGTTTCCCACAACAAAACCGGCACCAGTGGACAAAAACCAAGGACTCCCCATGGAAAACCATTTTATTTTATCATCTTTGCCGAATAATAGCCAGCTGAAAACCTTTTGGTTAAATAATTCATTGATAAAGATTTGGAGGCTTTTGCAAAAAAGGATAACTTTGTGCCTCCATTTGAAAAAGCGATAAAAAAATATAAATAGGGATTACCATGAAAAAAGACATTCATCCAAACTACAGAGAGGTTGTTTTTTATGACACTTCCAGTGAATATAAATTCCTTACCAAGTCTACCATTGAAACTAACGAAACAATCACATGGGAAGACGGGAATGAGTATCCGGTTTACAAAATAGAAGTAAGCTCCAACTCTCACCCATTCTATACTGGTAAGAAGATGCTATTGGACACTGCTGGTCGAGTAGAGAAATTCAACAGAAGATACAAGAAGAAGTAAGCAATTACTTTTTAGTAAAAAGTATTTTAAAAGTCTCTTGGAAATTGTATTCCGAGAGACTTTTCTATTTTTGTACCATGGAGTCAATTACATTATTTGATGATCCCGCTTACCGAGGATCCCTTTTGCCGTTTACTTTTACACGCCCTGTCGCTGATATCCGGGTCGGAATCCTAAAGATCAGTGAAAAGTGGGAAAAACACCTTGACACCGAGGCAGGTTATTACACTCAGGATTATTTAAAAGAGAAATTCCCCCTAAAAGAGGGAGGCACACTCTTTATCAATGGAGGCTTATGTCCCGACCATGGTTTGATCAGCGCTATCAAAACACTTCCAAAAGGCACTGCCCTTTTTAAGGACCAGACCTTATTGGCGGCCTATATTGACAAACCTGAGTCCTTTGCTATAGAGGAAGTCAAGAGCAACAATAAAACAGAACAATTTGAAGGTGACATCACCTTGATCCATAGAAACTGGCACATTTTCCAGTTCAATGCGCTGGAGCTGAGAAAAGATTTTGTACTCATCACCACCAACAGGGAAAGCAAAGCAATAGACGACCCACATACAGCGGTCTACAACCCTGATATGATTTTTGTGGAAGAAGGTGCAAAAATCAGGGCTGCAGTACTCAACGCTGAAGACGGGCCGATATACATCGGCAAGAACGCCCAGGTACAAGAAGGCGCTTTGATAAAAGGCCCCTTTGCTCTGTGCGAAGGCTCCACCGTCAACATGGGGGGTAAAATGAGGGGAGACAGCACCATCGGGCCTTTTTCTAAAGTTGGCGGGGAAGTTTCCAACTCCGTTATCTTTGGTTATAGCAACAAGGGACACGATGGCTTTATGGGCAATACCGTAGTGGGCGAATGGTGCAATTTCGGAGCGGACACCAATATTTCCAACCTCAAAAACAACTACGCCCCAGTAAAGGTCTGGGATTACACCAAAGGAGGTTTCAGCAATACCGGCCTGCAGTTCTGTGGACTGATGATGGGCGACCATTCCAAATGCGGCATCAATACCATGTTCAATACCGGAACGGTAATCGGTGTTGGAGCCAATGTTTTTGGTGATGGATTTCCAAGAAACTTTATCCCTTCTTTTTCCTGGGGAGGAGCGGCCGGATTTTCCACTTTCCAGTTCAGGAAGTTTGAAGACACCGCCACCAAAGTCATGGAAAGAAGAGGCTACTCCTTTGATCATAAAGAAAAAGCCCTGTTGCAAAAGGTCTTTGACATGACCAAAGCGTACAGAATTTGGGACAAAGAGGGCTAAGAACGTTTGACATATGCTATTTTCATCCATTCCCGGGTTAGAAGAAACTAAAGAAAAACTTATTCAGGCTATTAGGAACAATCATTTGGCTCACGCCCTGCTGTTCCACGGCCCTGAAGGTGCTGCCAATTTAAAAATGGCCTTGGCGGTGGCCACTTACATCAACTGTGAAAACCCGGGAGAAAATGATGCATGTGGCACTTGTGCCTCCTGTCAGAAAATGGAAAAACTGATCCATCCTGACCAAAGCTTTACCTTTCCCGTCCCGGGCAGCCTGATAAAGGAAGACGATGATGGAAACGGCAAAAAAACCGACATCCTCGGCCCTTGGCGTGAATTCGTCCTTCAGCGTCCTTATGGCAACTTACAGGACTGGATTTATCATAACGGCTTTGAAAAAAAGCAACTGAACATTTCCAAGGCAGCAGCCAAGCAGATCATCAGAACCGTTTCTCTAAAGTCCTTTGAAGGAGGATATAAGATCATTATGGTCTGGATGCCGGAATACCTCCATACCTCCTCGGCCAATGCCCTGCTGAAGGTCTTGGAAGAGCCACCTGAAAAGACCCTGTTCCTTATGGTGGCCCATCAGCCCGAGCAGCTGCTCACCACGATTCTTTCCAGGACCCAAAAAGTGCTGGTTAGGGCATTTTCAGATGAAGAGATCAAAGGACACCTGATCGAAAGGGGCCTTTGCTCCAAAGAAGCAGCCCTTCAGATTGCCCCGCTTGCCAATGGCAATATGCGGGAAGCCTATAGACTCGCTGACCAGGTGGTGGACGAAAACACCGCCAAATTCCGTGATTGGATGAGAATTTGTTTTACCTTGGACATTAATAGTATCATGTCATGGTCGGACAATTTTCAGGCCATTGACAAGGAAGGGCAAAAAGCCTTATTCCTTACAGGGCTGAACATCCTTCGGGAAAGTCTCTTAAAAAGGAGCCAGCTGGAAAACCTGATGAGGACCGCCCCTTCAGACATGGAATTCGTGGAAAATTTCAGCCTAAAAGCGCTGACAGAAAACAAAATCATGCGCATTTACGAATTACTCAATAAGGCCCATTATCACCTTGAAAGGAATGCCAATGCAAAGATCTTATTTGCCGACCTTTCCTTTGATATGGCCAAAGTCCTTAGAAAAAAGGAAACAGCATGAAAAAGCACCTGATAGGAAGAAGAGAAAAAATAAGCCTTCCCGAATGGGATCTTCACCTGATCTCTGCCAAAGTGGACACGGGAGCATATACCAATGCCATACATTGTGAATGGATGGAGGAAAAGCTGCTTCATGGAAAAAAAATCCTTGAATTCAAGCTCCTTTCTTCCAAACACCGTCTTTTCAACGACAAACTGATACAGACAGAAAAGTACAGCCTGAAAAAGGTAAAAAATTCCTTTGGCGGAGCGGAGCTCCGTTACAAAGTCACCACTTCGGTGGTAATGTTTGACGAGGAGTTTGAAACGGAGTTTACCTTATCCGACCGCGCCAAAATGCGCAACGCCATTCTACTGGGGAGAAAAATGCTTAAAGGACGCTTCATCGTAGATGTAGACCAAACCAATCTTTCCAAAAAATCAAAAGCTTCGCAGCAATGAAAATAGCCGTATTATCCCGAAACCCAAATCTTTACTCCACCAAGCGGCTTCGTGAGGCCATTGAGGCCGCAGGCCATGAGGCCATGATCATTGACCATTCCCTGTGTGACCTGGTCATTGAGCAGGAAGGCCCTTCGATTTTTTACAAAGGGGAAAAACTTCAAGGAATTGATGCCATCATCCCGAGGATCGGTGCATCAGTCACCTTCTATGGAACTGCCGTGGTAAGGCAGTTTGAGCTAATGGGGGCATTTTCCGCCGTGGAATCCCAGGCCATTGTCCGCAGCCGGGACAAACTGAGAAGTTTGCAGATTCTCTCCAGGGCGGGACTGGGCATGCCCAAAACTGCCTTCACCAATTTTTCAAAAGGAGGAGAAAAACAGTTGATCGATAAAGTGGGCGGCGCCCCACTGATCATCAAACTGCTGGAAGGAACCCAAGGGCTCGGAGTGGTTTTGGCAGAAACCAGAAAAGCAGGGCAGTCCGTAATTGAAGCCTTTCACGGGCTAAAAGCCAGGATCATTGTCCAGGAATTCATCAAGGAGGCCAAAGGAGCCGACATCAGGGCCTTTGTCGTCAACGGCAGAGTGGTAGGAGCCATGAAGCGCCAAGGCGAAGAAGGAGAGTTCCGCTCCAACCTGCACCGCGGAGGAAAAGCCACCGTCATCAAACTTTCGACTGCCGAACGAAAAGCCGCGCTGAGCGCTGCAAAGGCCCTTGGCCTGGCAGTGGCCGGCGTTGACATGCTTCAATCAGCCCGTGGACCACTGATCCTGGAAGTGAATAGCTCTCCCGGACTGGAGGGCATTGAAAAGGCCACAGGCATCGACATTGCAGGGAAAATCATCGAGTTCATCGAATCTTCCGCGAGCAAAAAATCGACTAAAAGTAAAATCAAAGAATAATGCAACCTATCAAAATAGGCACCAGAGGCAGCAAGCTGGCGCTTTTCCAAGCTTACCATATTGCCGACTTACTCAATGCCGAGGGCCTGACTACCGAGATCGTAACCATAGAAACCAAAGGGGACAAAATTCTGGATGTCTCCATTTCAAAAATAGGAAGTAAGGGAGTCTTTACCGAGGAGCTGGAAGAGCAGCTGGCCAATGGGGAGGTGGACATCGCCGTACACAGTGCCAAAGACATGCCCTCTTCGCTTCCCGAAGGCTTTGAACTCATTTCCTTTACCGAACGAGAAAAAGTCAATGACATTATTCTCAGCCATAAGCAGGAAATCGATTACAAAAACCCCGATAAACCGCTTCTGCTAGGGACTTCTTCCACCCGAAGAGTGGCCACTTTAAAGCACTTTTATCCCCATATCAAAACGGTGGAAGTAAGGGGCAACCTGCAGACCAGGATCAAAAAGATGGAATCCGGCGTTTGTGATGCGCTCTTGCTGGCCTATGCCGGTGCCCACCGCATGGGATACGATGACCTGATCAGGCATGAACTTTCCCTGGAGGAATTCACTCCTGCTGTGGGACAGGGCAGTATTGCCGTGGAAGCCTCCGAGCGCCTGAACGGAGAACTGAGACAGCGGATCATCAAGGCCACCCACCATGAAGTGACCGGCTATAGGCTTAGGGCTGAGAGAAGCTACCTCAAGGTATTGGAAGGAGGATGCAGCATCCCGGTATTCTGCCTGGCAGACTATAAAGATGGCCAAATCCACCTTAATGGAGGCATCGTGAGCCTGGATGGAAAGGAGCGCCTCCATGACAGCATTTCAGGTCCCGCAGAACAGGCAGAAAGTCTGGGCAGAACATTGGCAGAAAAAATCCTGCAAATGGGCGGTGACCGGATCCTTTCCGATATCAAAAAGAACCTTAATAAGTAATCCATGAAAGCTAAACTACTTTGGTTGGCATGTTTGCTGCCATTGGCCATGTCATGCTCCTCTGAAAAGGACGCGTTGATCAAAATACATACCCGACACGGTGACATTTATGCCGTTCTATACGACCAAACTCCAAAACACAAAGAAAACTTCATTAAGCTGGCCGAAGAGGGCAGATTTGACTCTACGGAATTCCAACGGGTCATCGACAACTTTATGATACAAGGAGGTGATGTTTTCACCAAAGAAGGACTTCCACAGGAGGAATGGTACACCATTCCGGCGGAATTCAACGAAGAGCTGATCCATGAGAAAGGAGCTATCGCCGCAGCTCGTCAAGGTGACAATATCAATCCCGAAAAGCGCTCCAGCGGATGCCAGTTTTATATTGTGGAAGGAAAAGTGTATTCCGAGTTGGAACTGACCACGGACATGAGAAGACTGCAGCAGCATTTCATGAAATACATCAGCGTGGAAAGCCGCAAAGAACTGGCCAATCGCTATGCTGAGCTTTACAACTTTGGAGACTTCAATGGGATGAACGAACTGATGCTCTCCAAAAAGGCAGAGATGGAGGATTTTTTCAATATCAACCTGGACAAAAAACTAAGTCCAAAACAAATCACCGCCTATACCACTGCGGGCGGCACTCCTCATCTGGATGAAGGATACACCGTTTTCGGCAAGGTCATCAAAGGCCTGGACATAATGGACAAAATTTCCTCGGAAAAAACCAACAGCATGGACAGGCCGCTGGATCCGGTGTACATTACCGTAGAGGTAGAAAAAATTTCGAAGAAAAAAATCACTAAAGAATACGGTTTTGAGTACCCAGAAAAATAACAAGCCCACCTTACTCATTACAGGAGCCAACGGGCTATTGGGCCAAAAACTGGTCAAAAGGCTTCTTGAAAAAGACACCTTCCACATTGTCGCCACAGGCAGGGGCAAATGCAGGCTTCCAGACACCTGGAAAGGTTTTTCCTATGCCTCCATGGACATCACCGATGAAAGGGATGTCCTGTCCGTTTTCAAACAATACTCCCCTGACATTGTTATTCATGGTGCTGCCATGACCAATGTAGACCAGTGCGAGACTGAAAAAGAGCATTGCTACCAGCAAAATGTCGCAGCGGTGCAACATATTGTCGCCGCTTGTGAACAGAAGGGAGCCTACCTCCTCCACGTCTCCACAGACTTTATTTTCGATGGGGAAAATGGTCCCTACACCGAAGAGGCCAAACCCAATCCGGTGAATTACTATGGGGAGACCAAATTGCAAGCAGAGAACACCCTCTTTTCCTCCAAGTTAAAGTGGGGGATTGCAAGAACAGTGCTCGTGTACGGTCTCTCGCATGACATGAGCCGCTCCAATATTGTGCTGTGGGTAAAAAATGCGCTGGAACAAGGGAAAGAGTTACAACTAGTGGACGATCAGCTCAGAACGCCTACATTGGCAGAAGACCTTGCCGAGGGCTGTATATTGATGGCCGAAAAGCAAGCAGAAGGCATTTTCAATATTTCAGGGGAAGAGCTACTGACCCCGTATGACATGGCCATTCAAACTGCGGAGTTCTTTAAATTGGACAAAACCAAGATCAACAAATCGGACTCTACCTCCTTTACACAACCGGCAAAAAGACCCTTAAAAACAGGTTTTATCATCCAAAAAGCCAAAGAGCAGTTAAATTATCACCCAAAAAGTTTTATGGACGGGATTGCTATTCTAGCAAAACAACTTAATTTAGCCAATTGAAAAAATCAAGCTTGTATCTGGAGAAATCCAATTTCTCTTCTTTTACTCATGAAACTCATCAGAAATAGTATCCTTTATTTATGTTATGAGCACACTATTCACAAGCGGAATATTGTGCTCATGAATGCATAATGCCCATTGAAGGGTGATGACTATACAGGGGTTAAGAGAGATTGGGATTTGATAACAAGTTTATAAAAATTAGACTCAAATATACAAATCAAACTTAAACACATTATGTATAGAAAACTTCTATCCTTCTTAATTTTTCTTTTACCACTCAGCCTCTTTGCTCAAGCCCCCTCGACCACTGAAGAATTAAGTTTTGGACAGCGAATAGACCAATCCTTTCAGCCAGTGGCTGACGCTTGGGAAAGCCTTGTTCTATACCCTATCAGCATCGGAGACTATAATATTCCCTTCATTTTGATCTTGCTGGTTTCAGGCGCCACATTTTTCACGGTATACTTTGGCTTGCCGGGCATCACCAAACTTCCACTTGCCATCAATACCGTTCGGGGCAAATACGACGATGTGGAAAAGACCTACAAAGATCCGGAGCACCCGGACGCAGTGGTGGACGAATCCAAAGAAGGTGAAGTGAGCCACTTTCAGGCATTGGCTACGGCGGTTTCAGGTACCGTAGGCCTTGGCAATATTGCCGGGGTGGCCGTGGCCATAGC
This sequence comes from Echinicola sediminis, assembly GCF_054777495.1. Classification (NCBI taxonomy): domain Bacteria; kingdom Pseudomonadati; phylum Bacteroidota; class Cytophagia; order Cytophagales; family Cyclobacteriaceae; genus Echinicola; species Echinicola sediminis. The sequence continues at coordinate 24,742 of NZ_BAAHAP010000034.1, forward strand.
CATTGGGGGACCCGGTGCTACTTTTTGGATGATCGTATGCGGCATCCTAGGCATGAGCACCAAATTTGTCGAATGTACCCTCGGCGTGAAGTATCGGGATGTGGAAAATGACGGAACGGTACATGGTGGGCCCATGTATTATCTTTCCAGAGGCCTTGGCCACGACCTCAACAAAGGCCGCTTAGGACAGTTTCTAGGAGGGCTTTTTGCAATACTTTGTGTAGGCGCTTCCTTTGGAGGAGGAAATGCCTTTCAGTCCAACCAAGCGGCCTCCCAGCTATCCAATCTTCTCGGCATCAACTTCCAGACCAACGGATTTTGGATCGGAGTATGCCTGGCCTTTTTGGTAGCCATAGTAATCATCGGCGGTATCAAAAGAATCGCCACCATCACCGAAAAAATTGTCCCTTTTATGGCAGGCGTCTATGTTTTAGCCTCTCTGATCATTCTGGGAGCCCATTATGACTATATTGACGATGCTTTTGGCCTTATCATCGAAGGTGCCTTTACCCCTCTGGCCGGACTGGGCGGTATGGTAGGAGTGCTGATCGTAGGCTTCCAAAGAGCAGCCTTCTCAAACGAAGCCGGCGCGGGTTCAGCAGCCATTGCCCACTCCGCTGTAAAGACCAAATTCCCTGCCAGTGAAGGGGTAGTTGCCCTTTTGGAACCGATGATTGATACGGTAATAGTATGTACCATGACGGCACTGGTGATCATCTTCTTTAATATCGACGGAGGACTGGGCAATATGGAAAGCATCTTCAAATACGGAGGAGATGGAAATGGAAACGTAATTCTCAAGGAAGGGGGAGCTTCCCTAGGTGGTGTTGAACTGACTACCATGGCCTATGATGCCGCTATACCCCACTTCTCCTACGTGTTGACAGTAGCCATTATCATGTTTGCCTTCTCCACCATGATCTCATGGTCCTATTACGGGCTACAATCCTGGAAATATTTGTTCGGAAGAAGCAAGGCCGCTGACCTTACTTACAAAATTTTATTTATCGCCTTTATTATTATTGGAGCTTCCACCACACTAAACGCTGTGGTGAAATTTTCCGATGCCATGATCCTGGCCTTGGTTTTCCCCAATATGATAGGGCTATTCTTCTTGTTCCCTAAGGTCAAAAGTGAACTCAAAAAATTTACAACAGCGATAAAAAGATCATAATCGATTTTGGAAACAAGTGCCTCCTACCCTTGCCAGTTCTGGCAGGATATTTGGAGCGAATTTGTTATCCAAGATTTAAACACTAAAAGCTATCACAGATGAAAAAATTATTGCTTGTTTTAATTGCCTTTTTGGCGATCGGCAGCTCTTTGCATGCTCAGGACTTTTCCATCGGTCCCAAACTAGGTGTTTCCCAAGGTAACATACAGGTCAATAACGGGGAATATGAAAGCGGAAACAGTAAGCTGGGCTACCATGTGGGGGCCTTCGTAAGAATGGGTGGCAATTCCTTCTTTGTTCAGCCAGAGGTACTTTATGTAAATACAGGGGGGGAAATCACCAAAACCGACGGCCCTGATGAACAAAAGTTTGAAGCTTCTTTTAACCGTCTGGATGTGCCTGTGATGCTAGGGTTCAAACTAGCTAATGTTTTGAGGATTCAAGGTGGGCCTGTAGGAAGTTTTTTGATCAATTCAGATTATGAAGAAAGCTTTCTGATTTTCCAGTCAGAACCGGATTACAAAAAAGCAACCTTGGGATTCCAAGCCGGCTTAGGGGTGGACATCGCTAATATGATCATCGACCTGAAGTATGAAGGATCACTCAGCAAGCAGGCGGAAAGTGTCGCAGGATTTGATACAGACCAACGACAAAATCAACTGATCCTATCTCTGGGGATCAGGCTTTTCTAAAGATTATAGAGAAAAATAGCGGTGAAATTCACCGCTATTTTCATTTTATACCATCCAGGCTTTCTCTGGGCTTGTCTTTCATCTTTTTGTAAGCAGAGGGTGTCATACCCACTATTTTTTTGAACTGATTGGAAAGATGCTGCACACTGCTATAGCCCAGCTTCCAGGCTATTTCACTCAGCTGCAATTCATGATTGAACAGCAGCTCCTTGGTTTTTTCCAGCTTCAGGCTGATAAAGTACCTCTCTATGGTAATGCCCTCCGAGGTGCTAAACAAATGGCTTAACCTACTGTAATCTTCAGGAACGGCTTCTTTGATATGATCTGATAGGTTTAAGGATGAAGGGATCTCCTCCATTTCCAGCAGACTGTGTAAGCTGTTTTTGATCCTTTCCACAGTCTGTACCTCCTTTCCTTTCAGCAATTCAAATCCCAAAGGCAAAAGAGCAGCCTCTAGGACACTTTCCTGCTCCTTGGAAACCGGGGTCTTGGTGGTGACTTTTCCCAACTGCACCTTCTGGAAAGGAATGTCGTTGTCCTTAAAAACCTTTTCCACCGCCATTATACAGCGTGGGCAAACCATATTTTTGATCAATATATCGGGCATACCCCTTAAACTCTACTTTTCACTGGTAAGTTCTATTATTTTTGTAAGACTCCAGCCAATTTTGGAAAAACACAATTCTTTTGAGCACCTTTGCATTACCACAAACTTAATTTAATTTGCTTCTATCCAGCCAAGCCAACGCTATGAAAAAAGTCTCTTCAGCAATGATCTTTGACCGCAAAAAACTCAGCGATCAACAGCTTCTGGACTTTTATGAATCCCTACTGTTGCCCAGAAGGATTGAGGAGAAAATGCTGGTTTTACTTCGGCAGGGAAAGATCTCTAAATGGTTCAGCGGATGGGGCCAGGAAGCGATATCCATAGCTGCTGTGAAGGCCATGCACAAAGACGAATTCCTGCTGCCCGTGCACCGCAATCTAGGAGTATTTACCGGAAGGAATGTCCCTTTGGCAAAGCTCTTCGCACAGTTTCAGGGAAAAGAATCCGGATTCACCAAAGGCAGGGACCGGTCTTTTCATTTTGGGACATTGGAGCACCACATTGTTGGGATGATCTCTCATTTGGGCCCACAAATGGCCATAGCCGATGGAATAGCCTTGGCCCATCAGCTCAAGGGAGAAAAAAAAGCCACCTTGGTATTCTCCGGTGACGGGGCAAGTTCTGAGGGAGATTTCCATGAGGCGCTGAATGTGGCTGCGGTTTGGCAGCTGCCCGTTATTTTTGTCATCGAGCACAATGGCTATGGCCTTTCCACAACCAGCGAGGAGCAGTTTCGCTTCAAACAGTTTACCGATAAAGGCCCTGGCTACGGAATGGAAGCGGTAAAGGTGGATGGCAATAACATCCTGGAGATGTATCATTGCCTTTCCTCCATCGCGGAAAAGATCCGAGAATCACCCAGGCCCTTTTTGGTAGAGGCGATTACCTACCGAATGCGGGGCCATGAAGAAGCCTCCGGCACCCACTATGTCCCCGAAGAATATTTCGAAGAGGGACGGACAAAAGATCCTGTCCATAACTACGAAGTCTTTTTAGAAGCCTCCGGCATCCTTTCCCCTTCCCTGAAAAGCACGATCAATGCCCGGATCAAATCAGCCATTGACCATGCTATCGAAACGGCATTCAATGAAAAGGGCCCGACGGCCAGTACCCCTAAGGAACTTGGAGACATCTATGCTCCCCACCGCTCCAAATCCACTATTCCCACAGCCTGCAGGACTGAAAAGCTAAGGATGGTGGATGCCATTAAAGAAGGGCTTTGGCAATGTATGGATCGGTTCCCTGAACTTGTTTTGATGGGGCAAGATATAGGCAACTACGGCGGGGTTTTTAAAATCACCGATGGATTCCTGAAAAACTTCGGGGAAGCAAGAGTCCGAAACACCCCGCTCTGTGAAAGCGCCATTATCGGAACGGCTTTGGGGCTCAGCATTCAGGGCTTCAAAACCATGGTGGAAATGCAGTTTGCCGACTTTGTGAGCTGTGGTTTTAACCAAATAGTGAACAACCTGGCCAAAATCCATTATCGCTGGGGGCAAAACGCCGATGTGGTCATCCGGATGCCCACTGGGGCCGGGGTAGGGGCCGGGCCTTTTCACTCCCAGTCAAACGAGGCCTGGTTTTTCCACACTCCGGGACTAAAAATAGTCTACCCCAGCAGCCCTGTGGCTGCCAAAGGCTTGTTGGCCGCAGCAATTGAAGACCCCAACCCCTGCCTGTTTTTTGAACATAAAGCCCTGTACAGGTCAATTTCAGAAGAAGTACCCGTAGACTATTACACCGAGGAAATCGGCAAGGCCAAACTGGTCCATAAAGGCTCCCATGCCAGCATCATCACTTATGGCGCAGGTGTCCACTGGGCGATGGCCACTATTAAAGAAGCAAATATCGATGCGGATATCCTCGACCTTCAAACCCTTCTTCCCTGGGACAAAGAGGCTGTCCTTGAAACGGTTAAAAAGACAAACAAAGTCATTATCCTGCACGAGGCCACACTTACTGGAGGAATTGGAGCTGAAATAGCGGCATGGATCAGTGAAAACTGCTTTGAACACTTAGATGCTCCCGTAATGCGGGAAGCTAGCCTGGATACCCCCGTCCCCTTTTCTGGAGCATTGGAAGAAAACTTTCTACCCAAGTCCCGCTTCAAGAAAAAGCTGCAGCAGCTGTTGGACTATTAGCATTCTAAAAAAAACAGAGGCTGTCTGAAACAGACAGCCTCGCGCCCAAACCTATGCTAAACTGGGCTACTAGAAGTAGATGTACTTCTTTCTCCCTTGGGCATCCTTGATGCGTACAGTAAGCCCTTCCACTTTTCTGTCGACGACTTTATAATTCCTCTCAAAGCCTTCTGTGACATCGACATTGTCCGTTGCCACCTTTTTGTTGTTTTCATCGAAAATATCCACCCGGATTCCAGGTTCTTCGATGCCCAACACCATTAGGTTAATGGTATTATTGTCTTTGATTTTTCCGTAGGCTACGATGGGCCGCTCGTAGGTTACTGCCTTGGATTTCGTCTCCACATTATAGGTGGCAGTTTCATCCCGGGTCTTGATACGTACCGCATAATCCCCTTCCGGCAAGTCGGATAGGTTATATGGGATGTTCATCGCTTTTTTGACATTGTATTTGTTTCGGGCCAGGACCTTACCCTCTTCATCAAAAATCAAAACCACGGCTTTCCCGACCGGTTCCTTAAAACTTACGTTGATTCTTTCATCATTGGTCTCTACACTGGTAAGTGCCAGTAAACTTTTTCTATCAGGGACTTCATTTGCTTTGGCAAGAAATACCATTCCAAGTACTAAAGCGGATGCTAATAATGCTTTCATGACGGTGCTTGTTTATTGATCTTTGTTTTTTTTTGTTTGCGCTAAGCGGTATTAGCAATAAGACCAATTGTGTACCATTTGGACATCCCCCTATTCCTATGAGGCCCTTTTGCCCCAGCTAATGGTTATCAAATGCCCCATAATGAAGAAATCCGTTTTTTTGGCACCAAGCACCAAGGCGAAAAACTGTATCAAAACAATATAACTGTCCGCATAACTGATCGGAAATAATACAGGTTTCCCACCATTCACCGTCCAAGAGCTTGGGAGGATGATGATGTCAGTTAGAACAAACTATTTTTTTTCTTTTTTTCCCTTTCCAATAAAAAAATAAATCTACCAACTGCCCATGGCGGAGACTGTTCTATATCGGACATTACACTGTACTATTCCGACACAAAAATCATGAGTTTTTTTAAGGGCAATAAAAAAGGCGCTTTGATCAGATCAAAGCGCCTTTTTCCAATTTAGTATGGTAATTACAGAGCAGAGACATATTCTCCGTCACCTGCTTCATTTCTTACTTCGAATACAAGTCCTTCCAAAGAAGCTACTTTTTCAAACTTGAATACTCTACCGAATTTGTTCCCTTCAAAGCTATCTTCGAAAATCACACTTCCTTGATCCATGATTCTAACGTACTTTTTGGTCTCGTCAGTAGACTTTACCAGAAAAGCGATGTTCTTATCGTCAAGTACTTTTACTTTGGTAAAGAAATCAGCGCTCTCTCTTTTTTGCCCTACAAACAGATTCTTGTCCTGAATGGTACCTTCTTCTGGCGTAAACACTTCAAATTGGTATTCCCCATCAGCCAAAGCAGAAAGGTCATACTTCTTGGCAAATAGCTTGTCGCTTGAAATAATATCTTTGAAAATCACGGATTTGTTCTCGTCTTTGATTCTTAACAGTACTTTGCTGTTGGGAACTGCCAAAAACTTCAGTTCAATCTTTTTGTCTCCAACTTTTTCAAGTTTCACTGTTTTTTCATCCAGGCCAGTTCCTGTTTTAGCGAATGCACTTACTGAAATACAGAACGCTACTAGAGTTGCAATAATTAATCTCATGATTAGAAATGTTAATAGGTTTTAGATTGTTTTTACAAACCTCCGGACACTTGTAGTATTGGCATCCGTATTTTCTTGAGGCTAATTATTTTGGGCGGGTAATTGATCTTCGATCACACTACAAATGTAACAACACGGCTATGTAATTACAAATACCACAACGATAATTATCAATAATTAACAATACCATAATAATCATTGAATTTTTTAATTATTTCGAATTTCAACCATTCAACTAATTTCTAAAAAGCCAACTTACTCTTTACAAAACATTTGACTAAAAAAAACCTACAAAACAGAATATTATACCTAAAAATAAATTTTCGTTTTTTGATTATTTAATTAAATTCTGGAATCATGGACAAATAAACACCAACAACAAAAAGGGCTGCCCCTGTAAGGACAGCCTCTGTAAATCATGTTGGTTTTAGTTCTTAAAGAGCAGAAAGATACCTTGCATCACCTTTTTCGGCCTTCACCTCAAAGACTAAATCTTCCAAAGATGTTACCTTGATGAATTTAAATAACTTTCCATAGGATTTTCCCTCAAAAGAATCCTCAAAGATCACATGTCCGTTATCCATGACACGAATGTACTTTTTGGCATCCCCATCTGCTTTTATCAAAAGGGCTACTCGCTCTCCGTCCAACATTTTTACTTTAGTAAAGTAGTTGGAACCTGCAGTTTTCTTTTCACCCAATGACAGGCTGAAGTTTTCTGCGCCCTGCTCTTTGGTAAAGACTTCAAACTTGTAATCTCCTTCAGCCAAAGCAGCCAGGTCATAGTTCTTTTTGAACTCCTTTTCTGTTTTGATGATTTCTTTGAAAATAACACTGCTGTTGGCATCCTTGATCCTCACCAATACTTTTCCATGTGGTTCGGCCATAAACTTCAGCTGCACTTTCTTGTCCCCGATTTTTTCGAGGACCACCGTTTCTTTCTTTTCTTTTTCCTTCTCTAGGTCCGAATGACCTGCAGTGTGGGCTGTAGCAGTCAATGTCGTGCATAGCGCCATTAGTGTTGCAATAATTAATCTCATGGTTTTAAAATTTTAAGGGTTAACAAATAACACTTTCAAACCTCCCGGTATCGTTGGGTATCAACCGGTTATTTTTTGAGGCTAATTATTTTGGGCAGGTACTTTGACTTTTTAATCACGTGATTGTAATTCAAACGTAAAAAAAGAAATCAATAATTACAAATACATCAACACTGTTTATATTTTATTAACGATTCGATAAAACAAACAATATTTTAATGAAAATTTCATTTTCATCAATCCGAAACCGTTTGCAATCAAAAAAGAAGGCAGACATATTGATCATGCCTGCCTTCTTTTTGCATTATTCCAAATTTTCTTTCTTTGAAAAAACCATTTTATACCCGAAAAAAAATTTCAATTTTTAATTTTTACTTTATAAAAGACATTATACTCCCGCTCAATTTCGGGGTTCATATTATCATTAATATATAAAAAACCCTCTTCATCACTGAAGTCCAATCCCCCATGAACCGGCAATTGGTCGATCACCCCCTCCTGCTTGCCCTTGTTGACGACAATATGGTAAGCCTTCCTATACTGTTCCGAGGCTGCTTTAAACTCAGGCAAATTATAATATTGCTCACTCTTGGCCCTTAACTCCCTCAACACCTCTTTGGGAATTCTGGTTGAAAAACTGATGAGGTACCCCTCTCCAAGCACATTGAGATCTGTAAATAAAGGATAATCCTCCAACCAACGCTCCGCACTTAAATCTGCATCCGGAGCCTTCTCGGGCCGAAACCTGTGCTCCAGTTTTATGGAATCTTTCAAAACAGGGGTATCCCCCGAATAATCATAGACAAAAAGTTGGTTACCGACGGTCGGTAAAATGGCCATTTCTTTGTTTTTCCGATTGATGGCCGCCAAAGGAAAGGCCTTTCCGACGTACCTGCCTGCCCTGCGAGGTTCCCACTCCGCCGGGTACGTGACAAGCCGCTCACTTTTAGATGAGGCCAGCTCTAAATTGAAAATAGTTTTGGCCGAATCATAAAAATCGGCCCCCAGCTCCTCGGGAGAAACGGCTTTGTGGTCAAACATATTGATCTCCTCTCCCAATATATAGGCTTTGCCATTTTTTACATAGGGATGAAATCCAGTCCGTGAAGGGTTGATGGTAATCGAAAAGATATCCTCAAACAAAGCGGGGAGCTTTTTCAACCTTCTCCCCTGGTAGTCAAAAACAAAATATCCCTTCATCAGATTCTGCGCGACCCAGGCCGTATCGTTCAACAACCTATAACCTACCCCATAATTTCCAATTCCGTCAGGCCCATCATGCAGAATATCGAATTCCTGAATGACGGTCCCCTTTTCATCCACCAATAACGGCTGACGTGTTTTACTGTTTCTTAGCATAAAATAACCCAGTTCAGCCATATGGTCATCCATATACAAAGGTTCCAGTTCGTCTATTACCAAGGAATCCACTACTTCCAGTTCCAGTTTAGCGGTCGGACCTGTTTCTCTTTGCTTGTCAGCTCCCTTACCACAACTTGCCAAGGCAAAAACAGCCAAAACAAAGGAAAAACAGCTGGTCTTAGAATTATTCATGATGATGAAATTTATATTTCGAGTGCTGGTAGCAAATCAATTGCCACTTATAAAATCAAGCCACCGAAAATAACTAAAATAATTTTTAGTTATTAACCTATTTTATTAGTTTTATTAGAAACCAGATACAATTACCGGAAGTTCTGTTACACGGGAGGCGCAGCAGCTGCCCCCTAAACAGTCCGTAAGCAGGCGCAGGACTTCAAAATTTCGTTATGGTAATATTCATCCGAAAAGTTTTCGCTCTTTTCGCCAAAAAAACATGATGTCAGAAAGTATCCTAGTCCAGTATCATTTAAAAAGTACGCTTTGATATTCATGGCATGACTTTGAGTCATGCCATGAATATCAAAAAACTAGTTTATATAAAACACTTTAGATCAAAGCCAATAATGATAAGATATTCATTTTTCATATTCACTTGCATATTAATGACTTCCTGCAATCCTAAGCCTTCCGGCAATCAGACCGCACTTTCTCTATCAGAAACAAAGGAACAGCCTTCCGAAGAACTAAACATCACTAAGACCCTACCCTTGGAAACCACTGCAGAAAACCTGATGGGACAAAGGCTGAGGATCAGACAAACTGACTCTCTGCTATTTGTTTGGGATGAGGAAAGCAAACAAAAACCCATTTACGTCTTTGATCAGTCAGGCCGTTACCTAAGAAAAGCGGCCGAAAGAGGGGATGGACCGGACAAATTTCCTTCCATTGATGATTTCTTTGCCAAGCCCAATGGGGAGCTGGAAATCCTTTCCACCCTTGGGAACACCTCGACGGTTTACCGCATAGAGGGATTGATGGAAAAAGTAAAACTGTTTGAAACCGACTATATCGCCAGTTCGTTTACCAAGCTCCCCAACAAAGAATACCTGCTTTATGGCAGCTATAATCTCCCTCTAACCGAAAATAGGATGGTAAAACTATCCCCTTCGGGAAAAATCACCGCCCAATACCTGCCCAACCAGTACTCGGGGGAACTACTTCCCATGTCAGAAAGAAACTTCTTCTGTTCGGATAACAAACTCTTTTTAATCGAGTCCTTTAACAATCAGGTCTATCGTTTTGAAGAGGATTCCCTTTCCGTGGCTCTTGAGGTGGACTTTGGTGCCTTTTCTATTCCTCCCTCCTTTTGGACCAGCAATATCATGGAAAGTTTCCCAAAGCTCAATGAAAATGGATTTGCCAACATTGTAGGAGTGTTCGGCGGTAATAAAACCATCCTTATGGAATGCATGCTGCAGGGGAGCAATGGTGTCCAGAAACAGCTTCTTTTCTACAACCATGAAAAGCAATCAGCCTTTAAGGTACCTGTAGATTCCGAAAGCAGCCCCTTCTTCTTTCCCATTGGTATGGATAAATCAGGCCGGGCTCTTTTTGTCACCTACCGACAGGTGCTGGAGGATTATTTGAAAGAGAAGAAAAGCACTACCTCTATCGAACTTCCAAAAAGTGACTATGATTACCCAGTCATTATTACCGTTGAACCCTAACCAATAAAAGCATGAGACCATTATTTTTTCCATTCCTTCTGATTTTCCTTATCCCTTTCAGCTCCTGCAAAAAAGAGCAGCCACTGATCTTACCTCAGGATTTGGAGGTCATCTATCCAAAGGGGGACAGCACCAAGATTTGTTTTGACTGTGAATCGCAGGTGGTCATCTATTTTAACCATGACAAGCTTGGCTTACATATATTTTCTGAGACTTTTGGTTGGAGGGATACAAAGGAAAGATACCCTGAGGTTCCTTTTATCATCTACATTGGTGGAGAAAAGAAAGAAAAACCCACCGATAAGCTGCGGAAAATGGACTTTCCGTTCCCGGTTATCCTTGACCCGGGCCACTCCTTCCTCCACTTTAACCAACTGGATCCGGCTGTATCCAACAACAGACTGATTCCATACTTGGTTAAAAACCAAAAAGTAATCGGGACAGCTGAAATAGGGCTAAAAGAATACTTCCGAAAACAGCTAGATACTTTTTTAAAAAAGTAAGTTTAAATCTTGAGTCCCAGGAAGCAAATGATTCATGGCATGACTTTGAGTCATGCCATGAATATGTGCGAATAAACATGGTAAGCCTCCCTTTAATCTAAGAACCGACTCCTCACACCTTCATGATGGCATCAAAAAAGTCATTGACATCCTCTGGCTTTTTCAGTAAAAGTAGCGGTATCTGATAATCATAGGAGATTAACTTTTCGGCCACACTGCCCAATAATAGGACAGAAGCCTCTGTCTGCCCCTTGGAGCCCATCACAATAAGGCTGGCATCCTGTCGCTGGGCAAAGTCAAAAATGATTTTCGCGATATTTTCATGATGTTTGGGCTCAAAATGCATCTCTATATCCAAGTCATCCAGATGCCTGCTTTCCTGATACTTCACCCAGTTTTCCTTCTCATTTTCCACCATTATTTCGGCAAACTCCTCAAAGGTCTTCCCTATTTTGTAATAACCTGTGGGGACATTGACCACTTTTAGGCCAATGATTTTCAGACCGGGAACGTTCGCCGAAAACTCCCTCACCACCTCAAGAATAGCATCTGTACGTCGTGAAAAATCGACGGGAACCAAAATCCTTTTGCTGGGCAATAGCTCCTTTTGTCCGGGGGTCACAAACAAAATGGAACAGCGGCTTTTGCGGGCCAGCTTTTCCATCACAATGCCCGTCCCTTTATGGGGCTCTTTCTTTCCTGCCACGATCAACTCTATCAGTTTCACCTTTGACCAGTGCAAAAGCTGCTTCAAGGGGGCGCCTTCCAGCACTTCATACTCCACCTGGATATTCTTAAAACTGTCGGGATATTTACTCACCTCCTGCTTCATTTCATATTTGATGGTTTCATCATTGGGAAGCAGGAAATCCCCGTATTTCTTACGGATATCCTCCGGCAGTTCTAAATTATTGACCACATGAACAAAATAGATGATTTCCACACTGGGATGGATTTTTACATAATTGCTGACATAAGCGATTACATTGTTATCCATCTCGCTAAGATCCAAGCCGACCAATATTCTCGTAAAAAAGCTCATAAACGTTATTTGTTAGTCAATGTTTACAATCTATAAATCACCTGACAAAATATTCCATTATAAAATCCGCCCACCTAGTTCTAACCAAAGCAATGCGTCATAGAATTTTGGATTTCAGGCAATTAAGAAGGACTTTCGCCCTCTCATTAATATAATAATTTTTTCCCTTTACTTCATCGCCCTCCCGTATAATTATAAGCCTTTCATTTGTCTTCCCCCTCCTCTTCTTTCCCTTTTTCCTGTCCCTTTAGATCATCCAGGTTGGTTCTGTCCCAAAAAGGCACCTTAGTTTTGAAGGCGGCCCTGGCCACAATATGGGAGGTCAGGGGCGATATCAAAAAAATGAAGAGGAATATGGCCATCAGCTCCACAAAAATGACCAATTGGTTATAATACAAGCCTGTCCCCAACAGGATCAGCCCCAAGCCCAAAATGGCGGCCTTGGTACTTGCGGAGTTTCTGATATAAAAATCGGGAAACCTAACCAAGCCAATGGCAGCCAACAACATAAAGACTACCCCCATCAATATAAAAACCACACTAAAGATCTCTTTTATTCCCATAGCTTACTTTTTTCTTTTTTCCAGCAGATAGTTGGCAAAGATCATAGTCCCAAGAAAGGTAACCAAAGACAGCACCAAAGCCACTTCCAAGGTAGCGTCCACACCGGAAACGATCGAATAGAGTGCTAAAATCCCGATTAGCATAGAGGACAGCAAATCCAGCGAAATGATCCGGTCGGGCAAAGACGGCCCCTTTAAAAACCGGACCATGGTCAGCATCAAGGCTACAAACATGAGGGCAATTGCCACGGACAGTAATATGAAATAAATACTCATCGAGTCAGGTTCAATATCCTTCTTTCAAAACCATGTTTTAGCTTCTCCTTGTACTTTGGGATGTCCCCGTGCCAGATATAGGTCTCGTGGATATACAGCAGTTTCCTATCCCTTGAAATGTCCAGGGAAAGTGATCCTGGGGTAAGTGTAATAAAATTGGCCAATAAGGTAATTTCCCAATCTGTCTTCACTTCCATGGGGTAGGCGATGACCCCGGGCATCATTTTATGAGAGGGCGTCAGCGCGTCATAGGCAACCTTCAGTGAGGCCAGCCATAGCTCCTTCAAATAGTAAAAGAACAGCCCTATAGCCATCGGGACTTTCCTAAAGTGCCTTCTATTATAAAAAGCCGACAGCAGCCAAAGCAGGGTATAATAGCCCCAAAACATCCCCAAAGTCATATAAGTCTTTTGGGGCAGACCGGGGAGCACCTCCAAGGTAAAATAGGCCAAAAACACTGCTGCGACGATATTAAAGATATACACCATATTCATTCTAGTTTTAAAACCGCATTTATATAGGCTTCCGGATTGATCAACTGTTCGGATGCCCGACCCGCCAACTCCAATAATCCAGCAGGAAAAATCCCTATGCCCAGTGTAATCAAAGCCAAGATCATGACAGGAATGATCATCAGGTAATGCTTCAAAAAGAATACCCTCCAAAAAGAGGAGGTGGAATTGACTTGATCCTCCCATTTTTTATCTCCTTTACCCAGAAATACTGCCGCCCAGATTTTGGTCATGGAAAACAAGGTCAGCAGCCCCACCAAGAGACTGATGGCTACGATCACTTCCCTTTCGCTTTCCAAGCCTGCCTTGGCCAAAATAAATTTAGCCCAGAAGCCCGACAGGGGCGGAATACCGGCCAGTGAGAAGGCTGCCACCACAAACAGTAAGGCTATGATAGGAAAGTGATCATAGATACCACCGCTCAGGCTCAAGCGAAAACTGCCACTGATCTTTTTGGTTACCCCACTGATCAAAAACAGGTTGGCCTTCACGATAATATGATGAATAATATAAAAAATAGAACCGGTAAGCGCAAGAGGGGTAAAAATGGCCAGTCCCATGATCATGTACCCGATTTGACTGATAATGTGAAAGGAGAGAATTTTCCTAAAGTCGTTGTGGGCGATGGCCCCCAGGACTCCCACCACCATAGTAAGACCGGCAATCCAGAGCAACAGGACATGGGTAAACGCCATATCATTGATAAAGATCAATGAAAAAAAACGAATAATGGCATATACGCCCACTTTGGTAAGCAATCCGGCCATCAATCCCGAAATGGTCAGGGGTTGGGTATGGTAGGATGCCGGCAACCAAAAAAACAAGGGGAAGACCGCCGCTTTGATCCCAAAGCTGACAATAAAAAACAGCGCTGACAATGTGACCATTCCTGAATGATGCCCCTGACGGACAATTTGCGCCAGCTCTGCCATGTTTAAGGTACCGAAAACGCGGTAAACCAAGCCCAGGCCTGCCAAAAAGAAGCAGGAAGCGATAAAGTTGAGCACTACATATTTAACAGCCCCTTCAAGCTGGGCCCGGGTACTGCCCAAAGACATCAGCACAAAAGAGGACACCAGCATCACTTCAAACCAAACATACAGATTGAAAACATCGCCGGTAAGAAAAGTCCCCGTTATCCCGAACATCATGAACAGGATGACAGGATAGAACCCCTTTGCTTTTCTCGCCCGGTCCACCTCTTCAAGTCCATAAATGATGCAGACCAAGAATATCACCGCCGTCACCAGCACCATCAGGGCACTGAACATATCAGCCACCAAAGTAATCCCAAAGGGAGCCGGCCAATTTCCCGCTTGTACGGTCTGTATACCATCTTGATAAATCCCATAGGTCAACCAAGCTGAAGCAGCCAAAAAAAGCACATTTCCTGAAAGCGCCAGCAGCTTTTGGACCTGTGGCTTTGCCCAAAACAGCATGCAAAGCAGGGCAAAAATTACGGGGATCAATATAGGGAAAATTAAAATCAATGCTCTGGCTCTTTTTGGGGTTGGGGTTCGATTATTTCATCTGTTATCTGCAGTTCATCGATATCGTCTTTCTTCACTACCTGATAGACTTTTTTCAGCAAGACCACCACAAACATCTGTACGCCAATGCTGATGACTATCGCCGTCAGGGCCAATGCCTGGGGAAGAGGATCAGCCAGTTGCTCCAGATAGGCTTTTCCCTCCTCTTTGATCAAAGGAGGTGAATTTTCGGTCGTCCCGCTGATGACAAAAAGAAAATAAGTGCTCGCATAACTTAAAATGATCACTCCTAAAATCAGTTTGAAAAAATTCCTGTTGAGCAAAAGGTAAATACTTGAAGCAAACAATACCCCAATAAGCACCGCCACCACTATATTCATCGTCCCTTCCTTTCTGCAAACAAAAACGTTGCTTTTAGGGCAAATCCAGCGACCACCAAGAAAACGCCCAGATCAAATAAAATCGGTGTACCTATTTTACTTAGGATCTTCACCTCAAAGTCTGGCCATTGGGCAGCAAGAAAGGGCTGCCCCCTCATTAAAGAAAACATCCCGCTGAACACCGCTAATAACAATCCTATCGTGGCCAGAAAAAAAGGCTTCAACTTGTACACGGCCACGGTTTTCTCCGGGGAAAAGGCAATTGCATGGATCATCAGAGGCACCACGGAGATCAGTCCAGCTATAAAACCACCGCCGGGCTGATTGTGCCCCCTAAAAAACATGTACAGTGCGAACACCATAAACAGGGGAACTAAGGGCTTCAGCAAGGTTTCCAATACTAATGTTTTCATCGTCACTAAGGTTTTACTGATTTTTCTCTTAACAGGGATATAATCCCCAACATGGCAATGACCAGAACAGAAATCTCCCCTAATGTATCCAGGGCCCTGAAATCCACTAATATCACATTGACCGCATTGGCCCCTTTGCCTTCCAGCAGGCTGTTGGAAAGGAAATATTCCTTCAGCTTGGAAGATTTCTCCACTCCCATACCCAGCAAAGTGACCAGGGTCATCAACAAGCCAAAAAGAACCGAAACGACCAGATAAATGCCTTTGATCCTGAGCTTACTGGTATCCAATCCCGGCAACCTAGAGGCTATTAATATCAATAAAATCAAGCCCAAAGATTCTGCCAAAAACTGGGTAATGGCCACATCGGGCGCACTGTAGATGGTATAGCTCAGCGCTATTGAATAGCCGATAATCCCGATGGCCGCTATCACCATAAGCTGGGATTTTGACCTAAAGATAAAAACAAGCGTGCTGACGATCAGGAGTAAAATCAGCAGCTTGTTATTGAATAAATCCTTGAATTCCAAGGAAATCCCCACTTCATAAAACAAGCCCGATTGGTAAACATAATAGCCCACCAAAAGGATAAAGGCGGCAACAAACACCGCGATATAATTCCTGAGATAACCGTTCTGAACCCATTGAGTCTGCAAATAGGCCCATTTTTGCAATAGGAAAATACTTTTTCGGTACCCTTTCGCAGGGAGCCCCTCCAAAAAGGCAAAAACCTTTGATAAAACTTCTGTCCTTACTTCCCTACCCTTATAGAGGACAAATCCCGCCAACACAGTCCCCAGACTAAGCCATACCACCTTATTGAAGCCGTGCCAAAGACTGAGGTCCCAATCACTTGCCTCCCCAATAGTCCCCGCCAGCGCTGATTCAAAAAGTCCTTTCATGGCCCAGGCTGGAAAAATCCCGAAGAAGAGGCCTCCCAGTCCAAGGGCCAACGGAGGAATCACCATCCATCTAGAAGGGTCTGTAACGGGAATTTTCTTTTCTTCGGGAGAATGGTGAACAAAAATCCCAAAAAAAACTTTGATAGCCACCGCCACAAAAAAAACATTGGCCAGAAAGACCGCTACCGTCAGCATAACCATGAACATCTCCGCTTCCATGGCGGCTTTATACACCATCTCCTTTCCCAAGAAACCTAAAAAAGGGACGAGCCCAATCATGGAGGCACAGGCCAAGCCTGCAGCAATGGCCGTGAAGGGCATGCTGGTTTTTATAGCCTCCAGCTTCCCCAGGCTCCTTGTACCACTTTGTTGGTCCATAATCCCGGCCATCAGAAATAAGCCTCCCTTATAAAAGGCATGGCCAAAAAGGTAAAACAACGCCGCCTTCAGGGCATGTTCTGAACCAATCCCCACCATCAAAACAAACAATCCCAAAGCACTGATGGTGGTATATGCCAAAATCCGCTTCAGATCATCCGACCTTATGGCCTCCACCGCCCCCAGCACCATGGTGACTGCTCCCGTCGCCATCAGCAGGCCCATCCAAAGGGGAGAATGGGAAAACACCGGATTTAGCCGAAACAGCAAATAAATACCTGCCTTGACCATCGTGGATGAATGCAGGTAAGCACTTACCGGAGTCGGAGCCTCCATCGCATTGGGCAACCAAAAGTGAAAGGGAAACTGGGCGGATTTGGTAACGATTCCCAATAATACCAATACCACAATGGCCGGCAAAAAAGAGGAATTCAGTACCAGGTCTTTTTGTCCCAACAGGTCCTGAATACCATAACTATCACCAGCCATTCCCATCAGGACAAATCCTGCCAGCATGGCCAGGCCCCCAAGGCCGGTTACCAATAGCCCCTGTCTCGCCGCATACCTTGAACGCTCCCGATAATGGTAAAAACCGATCAACAGATAAGAACTGAAACTTGTCAACTCCCAAAAAACAAAAAGGCTGATCAAATTATCCGATAAGACCAGCCCCAGCATTGCCCCCATAAACAAGATCAGGTAGGCATAAAACCTACCGATAAACTGTTCCCCCTTCAGGTAAGAATAAGAATAGATGACAATTAAAATCCCAAAAGAAATGATCAGTAAGGCAAAAAAAAGGCTGAGCCCATCCACCCAAAAGCTCATGGACACCCCGATACTGGGTGCCCATTCGTACTGAAACGCCAGACCTTCTTTTTGGACAACGACATCGATCAACTTGAGAAAATATACCAGAACCGCCATCAGTGCCGTCACCAAAACAGTTATCCCGACCCTACGGTATCTTCCGATCAGTGGGGATAAAAAAGCAACGAGAAAAATAAAGACGAAAACTTCCAGCATCATTCCATCATTTAATTCACGGCACCCATTCTCATCAGATAGGGCCAAATCTCTTCATAAATACTGTTCCTAAAAGAAAAAGCAAAATCCTGGTTCAGCTACCCAACCTAATGTGATTAATATACAAAAACGCTCTAGAAAATAAAACCGTCAATGTTTGATGGTTTCATACTGTTCAGGATTTGTGATTCATGCTGTCCTCATGCTGTTCAGGATTTGCAATCCTGAACCAACCATCTAAAAACCATTGAACTCCTGTTGTCCCGTCGGCTGCGCCGCGGGACTTCTAAAACTGAGCCTAAGGCTCCACTTTCGCTGTGCAGGGGCGTAGCCCTCTGCACAACCCACAACCCACAGACACATTAGACTTAAGAGGAACCACAAAGGGCACTGGGTTTTCACAGAGCTCTCTAAGCTTTTTGGTAAAAATTTAATCTTTGAAGCCTTTGTTCTTTTGTCTAGCGTCTGGTGTCTAGCGTCTTTTATCTTGATACTTCGTACTAGCTACTTGCTACTCTCTTTCTTCCACAAAAACACCGGTAGCGCCCAAAACACCCCCACCATACTGAACACCAGCCCGCCTATGGTCCCAATGGCCAGAGAAAACCAGAACACCTCATTCTGTCCTTCCATAACAAAAGGAATCAAGCCGAAGCAGGTAGACAAAACAGTCAACAGAATAGGAATCGCCTTTCCTGCTACCGACTTCAACACATTGCGGTTGTAAAGTCCATTTCCCCTGTTGTTCAGGTCATTGACAATAAAGATGGCTGCATTGACTGCCAGGCCACCCAGCATCACAAAGGCAGCATAGCCTCCCTGGTCAAAGTAAAAGTCAAAGACGGAGAAAATCAGAAACAGTCCAATAAAGGCAATCGGGATCACGGCTATGATGTAGAAAGGTTGCTTGAGGTTTTCAAACAGGATCCCGCAGATAAAAAAGATCGCCAATATCAACACCAGTAATAAGGTATATTGCCGTTTGTTCTTGTCGTAATTCCAATAGTAAGAGGAAGTTGCTGCCGAATAGCCTATAGGCATGCTCGTCCTCATTTCTTCCAGTACTTCCTCCAGGTATTCATTCCCGAATTTTCTGGACCCCATATATTCAAAAGCCACCCTGCGGATATATTGCCGGTCTTCCTTGTGCAGGGAATTTACAGTGGTTTCCTTTTGGAGGCTGCCCAAACCGGACACTTTAAACAACCTGTTGCCACCACCGATCAAGGTGGTATGTTCCAGGTCAAAACGGGAAAAATCTTCAGCGCCTTCTTCCCGCACCACTACCCCGTAACTTTTGTCCTTGAGCGCTACAGACAAACCCGCCCCTGTTGGTTTAGCCAGGTCCTGAAGGGCACTGATCACCTCATATTGATTGGTCCGCTGCAGTGCCATTTGCTCTTGGTCAAAACGCAGGACAAATTCCTCGGAGCTTTTTTCATTATAGCCCATCCTTTCATTGGTATTTACCTCTTGGATTCGCTTGTGTTTGAGCAGCTTTTTGGCCAGGACCTCTGACTGCCTTTCCAGTTCGTCAAAGTTATAGCCTTTCATCATCACCGTAAAGGAGGGAATCCCATCCCCTCCCGGCCCGGCATGAAATCCCTGCCCCACGCCGTAAATCGACCAATTGGCCCCGCTCCAATCCGTTGCCTTGACCGAAAGCCGGCCTTTCAACTGATAGGGCAAGGCTGAATTTTCATAAGCTTCCTTAAAGGTGATGGCAATGGAAGCATGTTGGCCGGAAGACACATTGCTGACAAACTTGTCCACTCCTTCCACTCCTTTTAGGAATTCCTCAAACTCCCGGATGATAAAATCCATCTGGTCCAGGGTATTGCCAAAAGGCAGGCGCAAATTCACGTAAAGCCTGGTCTGGCTGGCTTCCCTGTAGCCTGACTTCTCAA
This sequence comes from Echinicola sediminis, assembly GCF_054777495.1. Taxonomy (NCBI): domain Bacteria; kingdom Pseudomonadati; phylum Bacteroidota; class Cytophagia; order Cytophagales; family Cyclobacteriaceae; genus Echinicola; species Echinicola sediminis. Next base: position 44,556 of record NZ_BAAHAP010000034.1, read on the forward strand.
ACACTCCACGGACAAACATCCGCAAAGAACCTCCCAGAGCCTTGTCCACATAGGGCCGGACATCCTCCTGGTAAAGGGTACTGCCGATCACCTTATTGTACCATTCCTGTCCTTCCCATTTGGCCGGCAGGTAAAACACCGGCAGACCAAATAGCAGTACCAGCAGGGTGACAAAAGTTTTTCTGTACCTGGCAGTAAAGCCGATCCCCTGGCGGTACCTTCCAAACCAACGTACCCTGCTGCGCAGCTTTTTGACGGACAGACTTCTACCTGACCTTGCTTTTTCTTCAAACAACAGCTGGTACATGGCCGGGGTAAACAACAGGGCCACCAAGAGGGATACGGCCAGCATCACCGCTACCACCACGGCAAAATCGGTCAGGTTGCGCTGATCATCCTCTGGCAGCAAGAATACCATCAATAGGGCCGCAATGGTGGTCAGTGAAGCGGCCAACAGGGCCAGAAAGGCCTTACGGTTGCGGTGCTTGTGCAGGTGGTCGATCATGATAATGGCATTATCCACGATCAGCCCAAAGGAAATGGTCAACCCGGCAATGCTGTACAGGTGCAGATGAGTGCCCAAGGAATAGAGAATAATCCCTGTCACACTCAGGTTCACCAGGATCCCCAGAAACAAAACGCTCAGGTAACGCCAGTTACGGTTGATCAAAAAGATAAAGACCACCAAAATCAGCAGGGACAGCCCTGACCTTTTGTAGATTTTGTGCAGTTCCTTGGACAGGTATTCGGTATCATCCTGCTCCAGGCGCACATCATATCCCCTGGGCAGCAGTTCCGAGGCCTCCGTCATTGCTTGCTTAAGCTTCTGCGCCAACACCACCTTATTGACACCAGGGCGACTGGTAATGCTCATGGTCACCGAGTTGTTGCCGTTGATACGGTAATATTGGCTGGGCTCGGCTTCCTCCAGGGTAAGTTGGGCAATGTCCCTGAGGTAAATATCCTTGCCCGCCTTGGTGGTGATGCGGAGGTTTTCCAACTGCTCCCGATCGGTCAGTGACCTGTCCACCTGGATAAATAGCGACTCACCCTGATGGTTCAGGGCCATCCCCGGATAGCTGCTGCCAATGGCACTGCGCAGCATGCCAGTCAACATGCCCCGGTTGACCCCATAAGCCTGCATTTTCTGGATGTCGTAGGTCACATACAGCTGCAGCTCATTGGCTCCATAAACCTGGATTTCCTCCACTTCATCAAAGCGGTTTAGGACGGACTTCAGCACGTCTTCCGTGACCTTTTTGATCTCAAATGGGGCAAAAGGAGCATTGACACTATATTGAAGTATAGGGGGCTCATTATTGCTTTGGGAAGACTGGTAGATCAGTGGATAACTTACCGTAGGGTCCAGAGAAGGGTACACCTGCCTGACCAGGGAGGCCACTTCAAATTTCTTGAACTCCATGTCCGTATGCTTATCGAATCGCAGGGTGACCGAACCGCCATTGTACCGGGAGACGGATTCTATTTTCTTCAAATCGGCCAACTGGCTAAAAAGCCCTTCCAAAGGAGCCGTTCCCAGTTTCTCCACCAATTCAGGCGAAGCATCCCGCACCCCAAAAGAAACCCTCAGCACCGGCTGCTTTTCCCTGGGGTTCAGCTCCACGGTCAGCCTGGGCACCAAGGCAAAGCCGATGATGGCCAGGACAAAAAACGATATGACTATTCTGAATGGACTCAATTTTTAGATATTAGACTTTAGTATTAAGTATTGAGTATTGAGTAGTGAGTATTGAGTAGTGAGTATTGAACGGTTGTCGCGACAGCTGTGCTACGCCACGGCGCACAGGCGCGGGACTCCTAAAGCAGAGCTTTCAGCTCATTACAACTGAGCCACAGGCTCAATTTTCATGGTGCCAGGGCGCAGCCCATGGCACAACGAACTCTATTTTCTCAAGACTCAATACTTTGTACTTTATACTAGCTACTTTGATCTTTATTCTTTGCTCTTTATTCTTTTTTCTACTAACTACTCATTAACACACAGCTATCAGTCCACCCTCCTCACCCCCTAGCCCCCTTAAGGGGGATCCCCTCCGCACCTTAAACACTTTCCATGGTAACCTCTCTGCTATAGGCAGGCCTTCGGCACAACATACACAACGTAGTCCCAATTTTACTCAATACTCACTACTCCCTACTTTGTACTCTATACTCCCTACAAAACGCCCAATAACACAAAGGCACAAAATACAAGGCCGTCAAGGTACCAATCGTCAGTCCCCCAATCACACTGAACACCAAGGGCCGCTGCAGATCTGCACCAAGCCCTGAGCTGAACACTACAGGCAACAGGGCTAAAATAGTCGTAATGGAAGTCATCAGGATGGGCTTTAGACGGATTTCCCCTGCCTCAAAAAGGGCCCTCTCCAAAATAGCCGAGGCTCCTTTTTCGGCCATGGCCACACGGTACTTTATCCGTAGCCTGTTGATGGTATCAATCTTCAAAATGGCATCATTGACCATAATCCCCAGCATCACCACCAGGCCGATGGCCGACATCACGTTCAGGGAGGTCCCGGTCAGCCACAGTACCAGCAAAGACCCTCCTATGCCCAGCGGCAGGGTGAAAATCACGATCAGGGGCTGCACAAAGCTTTCGAACTGCGCCGCCAATATAAAGTAGAGCAGCAGCACCGACACCCCCAATATCCCTAGCAGCTGCCTGAGGTTTTCCTGATCCCTGAAATATTGCCCGGTAAAAGAGACACTCAGGTTCCTTTCCCTTCCCCAGTCCTTCAGCTTGCGGTCATTACTCATCGGATCAGGAGCAGCGATTTCCACCGATTGGTAAATCCCGGTCTTGTCCGCCGTGACATATTTATAATGGTTCTCGTAACTTGTCCGGATAAAGTTGGCCAGGGCATAGCGCTGCCCCTCTTTGCCTTGCAGGTAGTTGTTATTGAGGATTTGCCCAAAATCATTTTTGTTTCCCTGAAGCTTGATTGGGGTGACCTCATTGAAGTGCTTGATCTCATCGATGGGGTAATGGCCGAAGAGCTTCTCCACAGCTCCCGTCAGCGCACCGATCTCCACTTCATACAGGGCCAGTTTCTCCAGGTCAATACGGAAAATCACCGTAGACTCCTCTTGCAGTCCCGGACCTTTCTTCCATTTTACCGGCAGAGCATCCAACCAAGGCCCCATGGTAGCTGCCTCCACCGGCTTTTTGTCCTTCAGCTCTTGCCACCGCATTTCATAATAGGGGATATCCGAGGAAAACAGCTGGTCAAAGGCATTGGGGGCATCCATCAGCGCTACGCTGGCGCTTGGATAATTTTCCCTAAGGTAGTTTTCCAACAATGCTGTCTGCCTCTCCTTGCTATTCTGGTCACTGAAGTCCAGATAGATACTGGCCTGCTGTACGGCATTTTCCCCGTCAAAGAGCAAAAACTGCCTGATGCCCACATCCGCTTCCGCCTGCTGGTAGCTCTCCCCAAGGCTGGCCATGATCTTTTTCACCCTGTCCCGGTTCTGTTCCACTCCGATGGGCTCATTCCAGTCCACTTCGAGGAGCACATCCTTCTTCCCAATCGGGGGCAAGCCCTCCTTGGGCAAGCCCCAAGCTATCAGCAGAAATACAGGGATAAGCCCAAACAGCGTCATCAGGCTCCATCTTCTATGGGCCATTATCCGGCGATAGCCTTTTTTGTACCTTGCAAGGATCCATTTGAAAAAACGGCTGTCTTCACGGGGACTGTCCCCTTCTGTTTTGGCAAAAAACAGGCGGTAAAGCAAAGGAAGCAGCACAAAGGCCACCACCAGGGACACAAATAAAATGGCCGCCACCGATACGGCCTGGTCGAAAAACAATGCCCCGGAGATTCCACTCAAGAACACTAAGGGAACAAAAACCGCCAAGGTCGTCAGCACAGAACTGATCAGGGCCGACATCACCTCATTTACCCCTTGGACACAGGCCTCTAAAAGCTGCAATCCTTCCTGCCTTTTGCGGGTGATATTGTCTAGGACAATGATGGCATTATCGATCAGCATGCCCAGCCCAAGGGCCAGCCCACTCAGGGAAATCACATTGATGGAGATTCCAAAAGCATGGAAGACCAAAAAACTGATCACCAAGGAGGTCGGCAGGCTGACACCGATGATCAAGGGCATACGGTAATTGCCCATAAAGATAAAAAGCACCCCAAAAGCAAAGATCCCTCCAAAGAGCAAACTGGTCTGAAGGTTGTTGATCCCGGCATTGAGCAACATGGACTGGTCCTGGGTCATCGCAAAATCCACCTGTGGATAGTCCTTTTTAAACAAGTCCACCGACTCCCTTACCCTATCCATCAGTTCATTCATTTTAGCGGCGGCTTGCTTGTGCACAGTGATGACCAAACCTTCCTGCTGTCCATAGAGATGGTAGCCCATGCTTTCCCCCATTCGGTACTGTACATCGGCCACTTTGCCCAAGGCCACTACGGTGCCCTCGGGTCCTATCACCGGAAGCTTTTTGATATCCCCTGGGGTATCTACCCTGGTCGCCAAACGCAAAAAGTACCGGTACTGCCCGTCCTTGACGCTGATGCCCGGAAGTTCTCGGTTGCCCGATTGGATGGCATTGATGACCTGCTGCTCGGACATGCCCAGCCCGGCCAGCACCGCCTTATTGGGTTCCACGGTGATCACCCGCTCCTGCTTTCCGTTGATGTCCACCAGGGAAATGCCCTCCAGCTGCTCTATCCGTTTCTTCAGCACATTTTCTGTCAGCTTGGTGACCTCTGCATAATCGATTCCCTCCTTGGGAATGACCTGAATACGCACCATGGGAATGTCGTTGGTGTTGATGCGGATGACCTGAGGACGGTCCAACTCTTCCGGCAAGCTATTGGTCAGTCGGTCGATCTTCTCGTTCACCTCGATATAGGCCAGTTCCATGGAAGTGCCGTAGGCAAACTGCAACCTGACGGTTCCTATTTCACTGCCGGCCTTGCTTTCCATATCCTCCAGACCGTTCAGGGTGATCAGGCTTTCTCTTACCGGTCGGAGCACATTCTGTTCTATGGCTTCCGGAGAGGCATTGGGATAACTGACCTTCACCACGATCTGGGGCACGTCTATGGGCGGCAAAAGGGAAATGGGCAATTTGGTAAAAGCGATCAGGCTAAAAACCATCAGGGCCACAAAAATCATGGTCACCGCAATGGGCCGGGACAATAAAAATCTGACCATGGCTATTCTTTTTCTTGTACAATTTGGACAGGCGCCTGATGGGCCAGCTGCAGGTTATTGCTGGTGATGACGCTTTCCCCGTCCTGTATGCCGTCCAGGATTTCTATCTCCTTGCCATTGTCCTTGCCCACTTCCACATAGTTCCACTTGGACTCTTGGCCATTAATGGTAAAGACCACCGGACGGCCCGACCGGTAGACCAGGGCCTGCTTGGGCACCACCACATTGTCGTTTTGCGGAGCGCGGATCACGGCCCGAGCATTCATGCCGGGAAGCAATTTAGCGGCTTGGCCCAGCTGGATGCTGACCTCCACCAGTCCGTTTTCATCCACTTTGGGATTGATGCTGCTGACCTTGCCCGAAAGGCTGCCGGTACCTGCAGAGACCGGATATACTTCAGCCTGCTGGCCAAGGGAAATAAAAGGAATATCGGATTCCAGTACTTTTACCTCCAGTTCCAGTTCGCCCGCACTCAAGATCTCGCAGAAATCTTCCCCAGCTTTTACCAGGCTGCCCGGTTTGACCTGTAGATCGGCCACCTTTCCTGATATGGGCGCCTTGATGGTGGCCTTGGCCAGTTCCAGTTCCGCCTCCTTCAGTTCTATTTCCGCCGAAAGTAAACCGCTGCTGGCCTTGAGCTGCTCATCCAACTCGGCTATCTGCTGCTTATTTTCTCCTTCAAAAATGGTCGCATAGCCCAGTTTTTCGCTGTTATAGCTGGCCCGTGCATTTTTCAGCTGCACCAGTGCCTTTTCCTTGCGGAAGATATTGTCCGAATTGTCCAGCTGGGCAATCACCGTTCCGGACGGAACATACTGGCCTTCTTTAACATGAAGTTCCTTGAGGTAGCCTTGGCCTTCGATCAGCACCTTGACCTGCTGGGCGGCCTCCACCTTGCCGGAGGCATTGATCAGGTAATCAAAGGAGCGCTTCTCCGCCTTGGCCACGGTAACCTTGGTGGCACTCACCTCATTGCGGATGGATTCCAGGGGGATTTCCTCTTGCTTTTCCCCTTTGCTCTCGCAGGAAATAAAAAGGGGAACGGCTAAAAGTTGGAGTAAAAAAAGTGGCTTTAAATTCATGGATATGTACTAAAATTTTCCAGGTCTTAATTAACTAAATTATTAAGTAAAAGAAAAGGAATATTGAGGAGATATTAGATGGTAGATGTAAGACAGATAAATTAGACTATCGAATTAAACACCAATTACACTCCGTTGTCCCGCTGGCTGGACCACGCCCCGGCGCGCAGGCACGGGACTGGTAAATTTGAGTCTCCGACTCCAACTTCATCTATTTGAGCCGGAGACCTGTCTACCGACAAAGGCAGGCTCAGGTTTAAGGGTGCTTGGGCCAAGCCCTCAGCACAACAAAGCTTTCCGCTCTGTTATGTCCATGCTGATCCAGACCAGATCGCCACAAGAGGGAAAAAGTAAATAACAGCCGAAACGGATCTAAAATTATTGACAATCATATAGCGTGTATTTCTTAAGGCAATTCAAAAACAGCAATCCCAGGGGCTTCATCGGTGGTGATACCATATATGATGTTTCTATCTGAATTAACGGTTATTGCCCTGACTGACCTATCCAGTTCATACTCGTTGACAAGATTTCCATTAAAATCAAATACAAATACTCTGGCCCCATAGTCACCTTCTTTCCGAATTTTCTGTTCATTTTTATTACAGTAAAGTGCATAGAAATATTGATCCCCAACTGTTACATCCAGATAGGAAAGAGGCTCATCATAATCTACTACTAATGCTGCACCACCTTTTCCTCCATTTACTAACTTATATCTTGGAACGGTTAGCTTTGGCCCATCAATGGTGGTGATGGCACCTAAGTCTTTTCGTAACAGTTCAATTCGGTCCCTGTAAATCCCTACCGATACAAAGACATCTGCTTTGGCATTCGCGCTCATCCATCCCTTGTTCAGCTCACTCATCATATAATCATTCAAACCTTTGCTAAGCGGATCATTTTTCCAATCTCCAAAGCTCTTGAGCCTGTTGCCTTTCATATCAAACTCTACAAACTGATGTGGATCATTTGTCATTCTGCACACTACTGTCTTATCCGATGTCCTACACATTTGGGCAGTCATATAAAAGCCTCCTTCTTGCTTAATTTGTTGATTGGAAAGCTGCTTCTGGTCTTTCAAATTAAATTCGGAAAATGTTTTGGCCATGCCGCTCGCTACCCAAAAAGTACTATCATCAAAACCAGGATCTAACACAAAAACATCAGGTATTTCTCCAGGCCCAAAACCCATTACACCTTTGCTTTGGTAATAAGACAATGATTTTGAATCCAGAATATGAATCATCGGCATTTCTGAATTGATTCTTCTGCTCTCGCTTATAACCAGATAATCACCTTTATTAATGATATTCCTCGGAGAGACCAGTTCTTCGAAATAATACTTCTTGCTTTCCAAAAAAACCTTTTCCGTAATATCCTCCTCGGTAAAGTGCTTATACTTTTTATCTACCCTATTTTCATTATCACAAGCCCCATCATGATGATTACCACGCCAAAAAATATCCTCAATTGATTTGCCATAAACTAATTTTATTGATTTAACTATATCAACAAGACCATATCTTTACTCCTTGCTCTTTCTTTTCCCTTGATTCTAATTACCAGCATCTTTAAACTCCAACCCAAACAAATCAAAACCCAAATAATCCTCCTTATTCCTCGGATTGTCGGCATGGTTGATGGACAGGTAAAGCCCCCATTCAGTAATAAAAGCATTATCAGGATAGTATTTGCCTTCTTCAAACAAGGTTTCTCCAAGGACATTTAGCTCCTTATCCAAAATCATAATGGAAAACCGTTTTGGATATTGCCGAAGTTTCAATGCTTCTTCTTCAGTTTTCACATCTACTTTAGGGTAACAAAAACGGTAATAAACCTCCCTATATGAATCATAGAGCAGACTTCCATAATGCGGAGAGCCATAAAAATAACTGTAGCTCTCCAGGCGGTTCCCTTCCAATGGATAATTTTCAAAGTTCCCTTTGATAAATCTGCTGGGTGCTTCCTTTGCTTTAAGCTCCTGTCCTTCCGAATCAGTATAATACAGCTTATGATCGGCAAATAAGGAGTAAACCATTTTTGAAGGGGAAACAGCAAAACTCGCTTCAAAATGTTTTTTGCCCTCTTTCAAATATTCCTCAGGATACTGATGTGACAAAAACCTCACTTTTCCATCTTCTAAATCAATAGAATAAGAAAGGTGCCTTTCGGCAAGTTCTTCTCCAATAACGGTTTTATGATCTCCATCCACATGGGTTTTCACCATCATCTTCCCATCCCTGATTACTGGAGAGGAAGCAAAATAAGAGGTAAGCACAAATGCGGCTGTGTGATAAAGAGGCACATCATAACTGATTTTATTTTTGACAAGCCCCGAGGTGTCCGTCAGAAAGATCTCCCCCTTATTTTGTGGAAATAAAAATATGCTGTCCAGATTATGTACATGAAAGCCCTGAATTCTCCCCACTCCCTCCTCTCCCTCTCTTTCAAAAGTGATCTCCTTAAACAAATTCTCTTTATCCAAATCATACATTTGGAGGCTATGCGCTTTTGGATTCCAATTAAATAACCACGGTCTTTCTGTCCTGTAATAGGCCAGTCCCACACTAATATTGGGCGTCTCAGCATCCAAAGGCAATGCTATGCCTTGATCGGTTTTGACCAAATCAAGGGATGGGCTACCATCCTCTTTCTGTCTTTTTTGAGAATCACAAGATCCCAAGAAAACAACAATGCCAACCAACAGTAAAATTCGTTTCAAAAAACGCATAAGATGCAAAAAGATTAAGCCAAACAATTAAAACGTAGGACTAAGTTACAAAACTAATTATTTAATCAAAATCAAAAAAATCATGGCATGACTCCAAGTCATGTCATGATTGCTCATCTCCGGTAAACACAAGGAGAAGAGGCTCGTGCTAACGACCTTGGCTTTAATGTTACCCACTGGCCTTTCCGGACAGGGGACAAAAGGATAAACGTAGGTTTCTTTTGATCAACACGCCATCCGTGTTTATCTGTGTGCATCCGTGGATAATTTTACCGCATTGCCAAACCGGATATGATTTGGGACGATCAAAACCGCATTACAAAACGTAACGTGTCTTTACTCTTTGCTCTTGCTTCTTTCCTCTTGCTACTTCGTACGTCCTACTTTGTACTTCGTACTTGCTACTTGTTACTAAAAATCACATCGCTCCCACAAACTCCCAATCAGGCATGTTAAAAAGTTGCGCGGTATCTTTTTCGACCGTAATGGGATCATAATACATTCTCAATCGTAAACTTTCGGGGACATCATCTTCATAAAAATCGATCAGGTTGGCTACCGTGTTCGGTTGCAGTACGCTGATATTTACCGGGGCCAGCCCCATTTGGATCATGCCCAGCTTCTTGGCTGCCCCCCGGGCCAGATCTATCGTCCGCCGGGAATTTTGGGGCAGGCGATCATTGATCCTTACCACTGCCTCTTTGCCGTTTTTCAGATTAGTAACCTTTACCAATGTTCCAAACGGCAGGTTTTTGTGCGCCGCCGTCATCCCTTCCATATCAAACACTTCCCCATTTGCAGTCTTGCGGTTATGGAAAAAACGCCCGTAATAACTGGCCACCCCTTTCTCTATCACCAATGTCGAATCCGACTCCTCTACAGTCGGCTGTGCTGCTGCCTTAAAGCTCATCAACGCAAGCATGCACACGATTAAACACCAAGCTTTTTTCATACGTATCGGCCTACTCAATTTCAGTGCCAATTACTGTCACCTCCTTGAAATAGGTTTGCTTACCAAATTTTAAGCGCCTAAATTTAGTCTGTATTTGGTTCAAATCACAAGTTTTTCCTTTTTTAAATTATGTTAAAAATCTTACACTCAGCTGATTGGCACCTCGGAAAACGTCTACAGGAATACTCCAGGCTACCTGAACAGCAGCTGATAATGGAGGAAATCATCCAGATCGCTGACCGTGAAAAAGTGGATTTGGTGCTGCTGGCAGGGGACATTTTTGATACCTTTAACCCCAGCCATGAAGCCGTGGAGCTGCTCTACAAAAGCCTCAAAAAACTTTCCAACGAAGGCAAGCGCCCTATCCTGGCCATCTCCGGAAACCACGACAGCAGCCAGTTCATCAGCGCTCCCAATCCTTTGGCCAAAGAACTGGGCATCCTTTTTTACAGTCAATACGACCAGGTAATCCCAACCGGCAAACTGGACACAGGACTGGAAATCACCCAATCCGCACCGGGCTTTGCAGAACTAAAACTTCCCCAGTTTGAGTTTCCGATAAGGATTATCCTGGCCCCCTACGCCAATGAGGTCCTGCTCAAAACCTACCTGGGAGAAGAGGATAAAGAGGCAGAACTGCGGAAAGTGCTGGGCAATAAATGGCAACAGATTTCAGATGTCCATTGCGATGATAAGGGCGTCAATTTATTTGTGGGCCACTTTTTCTTTATGAAAGAAGGGGAAAAACCTGAGGCAGAACCGGAAAGTGAGCGTCCCATACTCCATGTGGGGGGAGCCCAGGCCATCTATACCCACCTGATCCCAAAGACCATACAATATGCCGCCTTGGGGCACCTGCACCGCTACCATACTGTGGACCATTCGCCCTGCCCGGTAGTTTACAGCAGTTCTCCCTTGGCCTACAGCTTCAGCGAGGCCAACCAGGAAAAGAAAGTGGTCCTGGTGGAAGCTCTTCCTGCCCAACCCGTCAGGTACACCCCCGTCCCTTTGACAGAAGGCAGGCCGCTCTATCAGGAAACCTTCAGTGATTTGGCCAGTACACTCCAATGGCTCGAACAACATCCCCACTGCTTTGTGGAAATCCTCTACGAAACCGCAAGCTCCATCGATGCGGAAACCCGCAAGGCCATTATGAAAGCCCATGACGGTATCATAAGCCTCATCCCCAAACTGACGGGAGACAGCCAAAACCGAGATAATGGCCTGAGGGCTGAAGACCTCGGCCAGGATATGGGCACCCTATTTTCGCGATTTTACGAAAGCGCCAAAGGGATGGAGCCCAACGGGGAAATCAAAACACTTTTCAACGAAATCATCGGCCAAAACGACAATACTGAACAAGCATGATCCCGATAAAACTGGAAATAGAGGGTTTATACTCCTACAAAGAAAAACAGACCATCGACTTCAGCCAATTGACCGCTGCAGGTCTATTTGGCATCTTTGGCGCTGTGGGCAGTGGAAAATCATCCATTTTGGAAGCTGTTTTACTGGCCCTGTACGGCACCACCGAAAGGCTGGCCAGCAAAGGGGAGAAAAACAGCATGGTCAACCTGCAAAGCCCGGGCATTGCCATCAACTTTGAATTCAAAGCGGGCAAAAACAATGGGCAGACTTTCAAGGCCTCCTACTTGGCCAAGCGGAACAGCAAAAACTTTGACGATGTTAAACCGGCCACCCACACTTTTTATGAGATGACCGATCAGGGCTGGCTGCCCTTGGAGGCCCGTGGGGAGGAACTGGTAGGCATGAAAATGGATCATTTCCGCCAGACGGTAATCATCCCCCAGGGGAAATTCAGGGACTTTATTGAGCAGAAGCCCAAGGACCGGGCAGACATGATGAAGGAGCTCTTTGGGCTGGAGCGCTTTGACCTTTCGGACCGTACCAGAAGGCTCTTATCCGAGGAAAAGGAAAAGAAAATCAAGCTGGAAACCCTTTTGGGAAGCCTGGAGGAATTCACAAAAGCCCTTCTCCAAGAAGCTGAAGAACAGCTAACACAGCTTTTGAAGAAAAAGGAGGCCCAGAATTTGGCCCTGAGTGAAAAAGAAGCCTTGCTGAGAAATGCCCAGGCCCTCAAGGATAAGGCCGAGTTGCTCCGACACCAGCAACTCCAACTCCAAAAGCTCAATGATCAGCTACCGGCCTATCAACGAAAGCGGGACCAGCTAAGCCAGTTCCAAACAGCGCTCACCTACTTAAAGCCTATTCTTGACCAACTTAAAGAGCAGGAAGTGGAACTGGAAAAATACCAGGTCAGCGTGACGGACTGTGAGCGTTTTAAAACAGCCTTTGAGCAGGAAATAGCAGAAAAGGAAGCCCGCTACCAGAAACTCTACCAAGACTTCAGCAAAAAAGGAGATAAGGAAGCCCGAATAAGGGATTTAATACAAATAAAAGAACTGAACCAGCTGGAGTCACAAAAAGTCAGACTGGACCATCAGCTGGAACTGCTCGAGCAAAAGACCCAGACATTCCAGGAGGAAAGGCTTAAACAGGAAAAGCACATCCATCAGCTGGAACAAGCATTGGAAAAGCTGAATGTACCCGACATGGAACTGGTCAGCAAACTGGAGGCCACTGCGGTGGAAATGAAACAAAACAGCGATTCACATCGCAGACTGACCCAACAGTTATCCAGCCTTGAGGAAGAAATCCAAACCCAAGGACAAGCGGCACAATCCATCTTAGCAAAAAACGGAATGGAAACAGATGCCTTTCCGGAGCAACTGGAGCTGACCGCCAAAGCACTGTCCAAACTGGAAAAAGAACGGGAAATACTCCTGCAGCAGCAAGGGCTCTTCACCTATGCCCATCAACTCAAAGAAGGGCAACCTTGCCCCCTTTGCGGAGCTTTGGAGCATCCCGATCCCCTTTCCCATGGTTTGGAAAACGGAGCCCTTTCTCAAAATGAACTTGAAATACAACAGTTAAAAACCAAACTTGATCAGCTCAGGTCAGGGAAATCCGATTTTGAAAAAATCCAGGTAACGCTTGACAGCCACTCACAAAACCAGCTAGAAAAGCAAAGGGAAATCCAAGCGCTGAAAGAGCGCAACCACTCCCTAATGCTGCCATTTGATGACATCGCCGACCTGGAAAGTCTGGAGAAGAAGCTTCGTAGCGCTAAATCCCATTTACTAGAAGAAAAAAGCCTCCATCAACAGCTTAAATCCCTTAGCAGCAAACACAAACAATTCCTGTCAGAGGCGGAAAAAGACCTGGAGCAGTTTCAGGAAGCTAGCCAGGAGAGTAAAACCTTGCAGGCAAAAACAGAAGCCAAGCTGGCTGAAATCAATTACAGGGACCTGTTGGAAAAATATCAAGGTGTCGGCCCGGAAAAAATTGATGAGGACATTAACAAGGTGAAAAACTACCTGGAAGAGTTGGAGACAAACCTTCCCAGAGTGCAGGACGCTTTGAACGAGGCAAGGCAGAAACAGGCCACCAACCTGGCCAATTTGGAAACCTACAGGGCAAGGTTCCAAGAAGTCCGGACCAAACTGGCCAAGCTGAAAGAAGAGCTGGCCCTGACCATGGCCGAGCATGGTTTTGCTGATTCCGGATCCGTCCGGCAACTATTGGGCAGTCCGATCAAACCGAAAGAGCTGGAGGAGGAAATCAGGGCCTTTGACCGTCAAAGGGACATCACCCATTCCAAAATCCAGGAATTGCTGGAAGAAAAAGGGGTGGCCGATTTTGATCCAGCAGCATTCGAACCAATTCAGGAAGCATATCTACAAGCCAAAAAACAGCTGGAGGAAATCCAAAAATCACTTTCCCTTTTGCAGAACCGCATAGAAGAAATCAAGGTTAAACTGGAGGAAAAAGCCCAACTCAGCAAAGAATTCCAACAAGTAGAAAATCGGGAAAGCAATCTAAAAGAATTGGCAGGCCTATTCCAGGGCAGTGGTTTTGTCAAATATGTCTCCAACATCTACCTCAAAGAGCTGGTGCAGACCGCCAACCTCCGCTTTATGAAGCTGGCCAAAAACAGCCTTAGCCTGGAAGTGGATGAGAACAACACCTTTTGGGTGCAGGACCATCTCAATGGCGGCAAAAAGCGGTTATTGAAAACCCTCTCTGGGGGGCAGACCTTTCAGGCCTCCCTTTGCCTGGCACTGGCCTTGGCGGAAAAAGTGAAGTCCCTTAACCGTGCCGATCAGAGCTTTTTCTTTTTGGACGAAGGGTTTGGGGCCTTGGACAAAAATGCCCTTCGGACGGTATTTGAAACCCTGAAATCACTTCGACACGAAAAACGTATTGTCGGCATCATCTCCCATGTGGAAGAATTACAGCAGGAAATCGGAGTATTTGCCCAAGTGGAACTGGATCCCGAAAAAGGCAGTCAGGTGAGCTATTCTTATTAAAAAGGCCCACGAATTTCACGAATTATATTAACCGCCTCAAAAATCATTTAGTAACCTCAGTTCGAGTTTCAAAAACGTCATTCCGAGGCTTAGCGTGGGATTGCGGGAAGGAAGCTGTGGGAATCTCATAATGAGAAGATTGCCACACCCTTCCCCCCACACTTACCCAAACGCAAAAGGGTTCGCAATAGCCTGCCCCGATCACTTTCGGGGACGCTAGCGATCCTATTTCACTGCTTTTTAAACTGTGTTCATCCTCTTTATCTGTGGTTAATTTTCAATGCACTCACTGAGGGATTCCCCATACTGTCTTTTTCCACGAATTTCACGAATTAACACGAATTGTTTAATTAGGATCAATACAATTGGTGACAAATCAGTGAAATTCGTGGACAAAAGCCCCTTAATCCTTTTCAAAAGGCAACCACACCAGCATCTCTCCCTTTCCTCGATTGGCCCAGCTGTAGTAGGGGATCAAGCGGACCGTGCCTTTCTCATAATTGGTCTGCCCAATTTCCCGGTACAGCTTATTGTCCCAATTACCGTTATTTTGATAGTATACATTGCCTGTAAGGCTTATCAGTTCATTGTTGCCAATGGTGAATTTTTCCGGGCTTAATGGTTCTTCCAGAGACATCACAATATCATCCACCGTTTTACCGTCTGGCAGGTCCATGGATTCCACACAATAAACCAAAGGTCCTCTCTTCACAGCCAGCTGCCCTCTGGACTGCTCTACCAAGGGATTGGCCTCCAAATATTTCACAGGCATTTTTAGGGTCAATTTCACCTGGTCTCCCTTTTTCCACTTTCTGCTGATCCGCGCATACTCCCCTGACTTTGCTTCCAATGCTTGCTCCTCACCATTGATGGACAAAGCAGCGTCATCGCACCAGCCAGGTATTCTCAAAAACAAGGAGAAATCTTTGGCAGGCACCTTCACCAAATCCAACGTAATGTGCTCATCCCAAGGATAATTCGCCACCTGATTCACCTCTATTGACTTTCCATCAGCGGTTTCAGTCTGCAACTGGTTGCTTCCATATAGGTTGACATAAAGCCCCTCTTCAGAAAGACTATAGGCATAATTATTCACTTCTGCCAAGGTGCGGGTCACATTCGGCGCACAGCAGTTGGAAATGGAAATATAGCCCTCACGGACATTTGGCCACCTCAACTGATAGGGAAGGTCATCTTTGGCACTCAATGGATTGGTATAGAAAAACTCCGTTCCTTCCAAGCTGATTCCGGATAGTATACTATTATATAGGTTCAGCTCCATGACATCGGCATACTTTGCCTCTCCGGTCAGTTGCAGCATCCGCCAGTTCCAGAGCACATTGCCGATATTGGCGCAGGTCTCATTATGTGCCGAAGCATGGGGAAGCTCGTAAGGCTTACCGTAGGCTTGGTGGATTTTCTGCACCACAGAAGGATTATATGAAGTGCCCGCTGGGGAAACCCCGTCATAAAGCGCCCCGCAGCCTCCGGTTACATACATCTTACGGTAAACCACATCATTCCAGATGGACTCCAGGTTTTCCAACAATTTCTCCTCTCCCGTCTCAGCATAGAGATCCGCTACCCCGGCATAAAGGTAATTGGCCCTTACGGCGTGCCCCATGGCCTCTGTTTGGTCACGGAAAGGCACCCTGTCCTGATTGTCATCGGTACCGTCATCGGTTTTACCCCGAATATTGATCAGGTTTTGGGCCAGTTCCAAGTACCGCTTGTCCCCGGTGGTCCGGTACATTTCCACCACCCCCATATAATGACTGGGACAGATGGCATTTCTGGCCAATTGAGGAGAAGCCTCTTTATAAAAATCATATAAGAAGTCGGCCACACCTTTGGCGACTTTCAGAAAGCTGTCCTTACCGGTAGCCCGGTAATGCACACAGGCCGCGGTCATCAGGTGCCCCATATTGTACTTCTCAAAGCCCAATTGCTTTTGCAGTTCTTCCTCCCCTAGCGTTCCCCACCGCTCTTCAATCAGCACAGGGGTATGAAGATAACCGTCTTCCCGCTGGGCCTTGGCGATCAAAGCTATGGCCTGATCCATTTGCACATCAATTTTGGGATCTTTCGTCTCAGCATACAGGGCCGCCATCCCCTCAAATATTTTGTAAAAATCCCCGTCATGAAATGAAGGACCATCAAACTCTCCCTTCATCAGCCCCGCCGCAATTTCGAAATTGCGCACCGCATGGGTGGTTTCGGCATCATGGTATAGATCCCACATAAAGGGCAAGGTCTTTTCCTGGCTCATTTTGAACTTCTCTCCCCAAAAGCCACCTGTCCAGGCCACATCCTGCAAATCCACACTTTTCAGTTTGGCATAGGGGCTTTTCGAATTATCGACCAGCGCCTTTTCCTGGGCCTGCGCCGCATTGATCGAGCACAGCCCCATCCCTATTCCTGCAATTACAAAATTTAGGTTCATTGTTTTATTTTTAGTATTGAGTATTCAGTCTTCAGTCTTCAGTCTTGAGTCTTGAGTCTTGAGTCTCGGCCCCTGATCATTGGTCCCTGAGCCTGCCGAAGGGCCCTGCTGTTCTGGATTTGCAACCTACTGTTCTGGATTTGCAATCCAGAACTTCGTCCATCACTTACCCTCTTTACTTCTTTATAGCCTCTACTTAAGGTCGGAATTGCAAATTCCGACCAGCCCTACTTCGTTCGAAATGAGTTGTATAACTTCACTCTTTGCTCTTTATTCTTGTATCTAGCGTCTATTATCTAATGTCTAGCGTCTTGATACTAGCGACTAGCTACTTGCTACATTCCAGCTTTTCCTCCAAACTCCAGCCCAACATATTCACCACATCCTTTTCCCTTTCTTTGGGAAGGACGACCCTGCTGTTCTGGATTTGCAATCCAGAACTTCGCCCATCACCTATCCACTTTACTTCTTTATCACCTCCATTTAAGGTCGGAATTGCAAATTCCGACCAGCCCTCAGCACAACCCACCGTTCCTACCAGCCCTAATGGCCAATTGACACATTTCATTAGTTGGCTTCCCCAGCTACCCCCTTCCCCCCTGAAGGGGGAACCCTCGGCTCGGTCAACCCTATCTTTGTGCTGTAATTAATTGCTCTCTTTGCTCTTTATTCTTAAATAGTGTCTACTATCTAGCATCTATCATCTCAATTCCAGACTGCTGTTCTGGATTTGCAATCCAGAACTTCGTACATCACTTCCCCTCTTTACTTCTTTATAGCCTCTACTTAAGGTCGGAATTGCAAATTCCGACCAGCCCTGAGTGGCCATTTGACAAGTTTCATTATTTGACTCCCCAGCTACCCCCTTCCCCCCTGAAGGGGGAACCC